>PIVM01000804.1 GCA_003353945.1 Gammaproteobacteria bacterium | reverse complement strand
CTTCATAGGTCTGGTAATTGGAATGAGTACAATCTAAATCCCTTAACGAATTCCATTGGAGGGCAAGTCTGGTGCCAGCAGCCGCGGTAATTCCAGCTCCAATAGCGTATATTAAAGTTGTTGCAGTTAAAAAGCTCGTAGTTGGATTTCTGGTACGGTGCGCCTGGTCCGCCACGGTTACGTGTGTGAGTGCCGGCGCGCGCCTGCCATCCTTGTGGAGAACGTTTCTACCCTTCACTGGGCTGGATTCGCCATCTGCATCTTTTACTTTGAAAAAATTAGAGTGTTCAAAGCAGGCTATCGCTGTGAATACATTAGCATGGAATAATAAAATAGGACTTTAGTTCTATTTTGTTGGTTTCTAGGACTGAAGTAATGATTGATAGGGATAGTTGGGGGTGCTAGTATTCAGCGGCCAGAGGTGAAATTCTTGGATTCGCTGAAGACTAACTTATGCGAAAGCATTCACCAAGGATGTCTTCTTTAATCAAGAACGAAAGTTGGGGGATCGAAGACGATCAGATACCGTCGTAGTCTCAACCATAAACTATGCCGACTCAGGATGAGTGGTCGTTGTCTTTTCGACTCCATTCGCACTG
>PIVM01000803.1 GCA_003353945.1 Gammaproteobacteria bacterium | reverse complement strand
TTAACGAAAAGGGGGAACCGGAGAAGGAGGGCGAGTTCTCGATCAACACCTACACGGTGGGCGACCAATATAGCTCCTCCGTCACGGCCTTGTCCGGCGGCGGTTTCGTCGTGACCTGGCACTCCGATGGGCAAGATGGGAACGATTATGGCATTTACGGTCGGCGATTTGACGAAAAAGGGAAAGCGGAGGGGGAGGAGTTCCTGATCAACACCTATACGACAGGCTACCAAGTTTACCCCTCCGTTATGGCCTTGTCCGACGGCGGTTTAGTCGTGACCTGGTCCTCGTATGGGCAAGATGGTGACGGTCATGGCATTTACGGCCAGCGGTTTGACAAAGATGGGAAACCGGAGGAGGCGGGCGAGTTCTCGATCAACACCTCCACGACGAACGACCAAGCTGAGCCCTCCGTCACGGCCTTGTCCGACGGCGGTTTCGTCGTGACCTGGACCTCCTATGGGCAAGATGGTTCCGGTAATGGCGTTTACGGCCGGCGGTTTGACGAAGATGGGAAAGCGGAGGGGGACGAGTTCCCGATCAACTCCTACACGACGAACAACCAAAGGCACCCCTCCGTCACGGCCTTGTCCGACGGCGGTTTCGTCGTGACCTGGAACTCCTATAAGCAAGATGGTTCCGGTAATGGCGTTTACGGCCGGCGGTTTGACGAAGATGGGAAAGCGGAGGGGGACGAGTTCCTGATCAACACTTACACGACGAACGACCAAGCTGAGCCCTCCGTCACGGCCTTGTCCGACGGCGGTTTCGTCGTGACCTGGGCAGGATCTGGGGATGGTGACGGTTCTGGTATTTACGGTCGGCGGTTTAACGAAAAGGGGGAACCGGAGAAGGA
>PIVM01000802.1 GCA_003353945.1 Gammaproteobacteria bacterium | reverse complement strand
TTAATTAAAAAAGGAGCAGAAATAAATGTTGCAAACAAAGATGGGTGGACACCGCTTATGCTTGCATTAAGACACGGTCAACCGGAAAATGCAATACTATTAATTGAAAAAGGAGCAGAAATAAATGTTGCAAACAAAGATGGGTGGACACCGCTTATGCTTGCATTAGAAAATAACCAACCGGAAAATGCAATACTATTAATTAAAAAAAGAGCAGAAATAAATATTGCGGCTAAAGATGGATGGACGCCGCTTATGCTTGCATTAAAAAATGATCAACCGGAGAATACAATACTATTAATTGAAAAAGGAGCAGAAATAAATATTGCAAACAAAGATGGGTGGACTCCACTTATGCATTCATTGAGATACGATCAACCGGGTAATGCAATGCTGTTAATTAAAAAAGGAGCAGAAATAAATGTTGCAAACAAAGATGGACGGACACCGCTTATGCTTGCATTAGAAAATGACCAACCAGAGAATGCAAGGTTATTAATTGACAAAAGAGCAGAAATAAATATTGCGGCTAAAGATGGATGGACGCCGATTATGCTTGCATTAAGACACGGTCAACCGGAGAATGCAATACTATTAATTGAAAAAAGAGCAGAAACAAATGTTACAAACAAAGATGGATGGACGCCGCTTATGCTTGCATTAAGATACGATCAACCGGAAAATGCAATGCTGTTAATTGAAAAAGGAGCAGAAATAAATGTTACAAACAAAGGTGGGTGGACACCGCTTATGCATTCATTGAGATACGATCAACCGGAAAATGCAATGCTGTTAATTAAAAAAGGAGCAGAAATAAATGTTGCAAACAAAGATGGGTGGACACCGCTTATGCTTG
>PIVM01000116.1 GCA_003353945.1 Gammaproteobacteria bacterium | reverse complement strand
CCATCACGTGGCATCACCATGGCCGGCTGACCATTGACGTCCCGCAGTCGGTAAGCCTCAATATAAGCTTGATCACCCGCACCCCAGATCGGCAAATCGGCATCGTAGCTGCGTGAATCGTGGTCAATATGGTTTTTGTTGGCGTCATGACAAGTCAGACAATCAAATTTGTGTCCCGTGACATAATAGCCGTAGGTGGTGTTGTCGCCGAGCACATTGGGTGCCAGTACGCCAGGGTCGTCCCACTTGATGGCATCAGCCATAACCCTATATGAGGAAGACGCTATACCCCCAAACCTGCCTTTTAATCCATTTAATAACGATACGACCGCCCCCAGACTGGTGAAACGAGCCAAACCAGCAAAGCGGCGGATGCGGCTACAACTAGATAGTTTTTGGGCTATTCACGCCAAGGCTGGCGAAATGGGCTTCCAGTTTTTACAGTTGGCCATGGAGTTATCGCTGCTTACCACCATGCGCCGCGACGATATTTGCCAGATTCGACTGGATCAAGACATAGTTGACGGGCAGCTAAAAAAGGTCATTAATAAATCGCTAAGTCAGCGCGGGGAGGCAAATGCGGCCTATTTGCGCTGGAGTCTGGACGAACACCCTTTGATCAGCTCGATCGTCCATCGAGGCCGAGAGCTCAGCATAAAGCATGTGCGATGCCCCTATCTAATCTCGCATGAGTTTGACCGAAAAGTGAAGGCGGAAGGTCGCACCCACGGCTACCAAGTAATTCCCGGTTTTCTATCGCAAACGTTTAAAGATGTCCGGAATGCCACCGGTATTTATACGGGGCTTACCGATAGCGCCACCCCGCCCACCTTTCACGAGATACGATCGCTAAGCTCAAAGCTGATGGATAAAGTGGGTTATGACGTAAAAGATGTGCAGGAATTAATGGCGCACACTGACGAAAAAATCACCGAAGAAACTTATCAGTCGGGGCATGAAATCAAGTGGACTGACATCCATTTAACCCTGGACGAAAAACAAATCAAAGAAGGCATGAGATGAGCGTTAGAGGGTTTTTGTCCAAATTCTTGTCCGGTTTTTGTCCGGTTGGTAGTTGCTTACCTGGAAAGTACTGTAAATTGGTCGGGACGAGAGGATTTGAACCTCTGACCACCACACCCCCAGTGTGGTGCGCTACCAGACTGCGCTACGCCCCGATAGGCATTGAGAAACTTGAAAGCCTCTCTGAGAAGGCGGGCAATAATAACTGAAAGCAGTCAGTTTGGGAACTTTAAATTAGGGATATTTCGAATGAAAGACGTGCTATGCACGCCTTTTTTACTTTACGTCTTAAGTACTTCCCGAACGTCTTCAAGTTCGTTGATCATCTGATGAATCAACTGCTTATACTGTGATGCTTCATCTTTCACATCTTCGCCAGACATGCGTTGTCTGGCACCACCAATGGTGAAGCCCTGATCATAGAGAAGACCGCGTATCTGCCTAATCAACAGCACATCCTGACGCTGGTAATAGCGGCGGTTACCTCGACGCTTAACAGGCTTTAAGGAAGGAAACTCCTGCTCCCAATAACGCAGCACATGGGGTTTAACCATGCACAAGTCACTGACTTCACCAATGGTAAAATAGCGCTTGCCTGGAATGGGGGGTAATTCGTCGTTATTGCTTGGTTCCAGCATATGCCTCAACTCTAGCTTTTAATTTTTGACCTGGTCTAAACGTCACCACACGGCGCGCAGAGATAGGGATCTCCTCGCCGGTTTTGGGGTTACGTCCCGGTCTTTCGTTTTTATCTCTTAAGTCAAAGTTACCAAACCCGGATAATTTAATTTGCTCGTTATGTTCCAGCGATTGGCGAATCTCCTCGAAAAACAGCTCGACGATTTCTTTCGCCTCTCGCTTATTCAACCCAAGCTCTTCAAACAGTCGTTCGGCCATACCTGCTTTTGTGAGGGCTTCTATCATTATGATTAGTTCCTTAAAGCAGCATCAAATGCTTGTTGCAACGCAGAGACCACCTTTTCCACCGCATCATTCACTTCATCCTCAGTAAGGGTGCGCGATTGATGCTGGAAGGTCAAGCCTAACGCTATACTTTTTCTTTTTGAATCAATGCCTTTTCCTTCATACACATCAAAAAGGATTAGGTCAATGAGGTAATCTCCTGCTTTTTCACGAACAATATCGCATATGGCAGAAGAATCAACATCCTTATCTATAAGGATAGCTAAATCTCGACGAACTTCAGGAAATTTCGATAATTCTTTGAATTTTGGCATATTTCTACTTTGAACTGCGTCTAATAACAGCTCAAAAAGGAATATGGGAGCCTCAATATCCAATTTTTTCTGCAAACTGGGATGTAACGCGCCGATCCAGCCAATTGCCTCCTGCCCTTTATAAATTCTCGCTGATTGGCCTGGGTGCAATGCCGGATGGCTTTCTACTTTAAACTGGATGTTATGTGTCTCTTTCGACAAATCCAACAAGGCCTCAACATCACCTTTAATATCATAAAAATCAATCTGTTGAGAGGGGTTTGCCCAATTTTCTGATAAGCGCAAACCTGTCACCAAGCCCGCTATACGAGACTCCTGCTCCAACGCGTCACGGGTAACAAAGGCTAATCCCGTTTCGAACATTCGCACGCGATTGCGCTGCCTGTTCAGGTTATAACGCGCAGCAGACAGCAGGCCAGGCCACAAATTGGTTCGCATCACTGACATATCGACAGACAGAGGATTCGTTAGCGCCACCGGCTCTATATCGGGCTCAAGCAGCGCCATTAATCCAGGTTCGACAAAACTGTAGGTCACTGCCTCCTGATAGCCCCGAGTCACCAATACCTGGCGTAATACCGGCAAGCCAATCTTGGATTCCTGCACACTGGGTAATGAAATACTCCCTTGTAGAGGCTGTACAGGTAATTGGTTGTAACCGTATATTCGTGCCAGCTCTTCAAATAGATCGGCTTCAATAGCAATATCAAAACGGTAAGAAGGTACTTCGACCTGCCAGCCTTCTGTTATTGACGTCACCGCCAGTCCCAATCGAGTGAGAATATCTTCGACCTCGACATCCGGGATTGTTAGACCAAGTGTTTGAGTAATACGCGCGCGACGCAGAACAACAAGCTTTCTTTCAGGCAAGCTCTCCGATTTTTCAATCTCAATCACCGGGCCAGGCTCTCCACCCACGATATCAAGCAACAGCTGAGTAGCCCGCTCCACAGCAGGACGCTGCAGCAAATAATCCACACCCCGCTCAAAGCGATGCGAGGAGTCCGTATGCAAACTGTAGGAACGTGCACGCCCTGCTATCTTTTCCGGTGCAAAGAACGCGGATTCAAGAAAAATATGCTGTGTCGCATCTGTTACACCGGAATGTTCCCCACCCATAATGCCTGCCATCGCCAACGCGCGTTCATGATCGGCAATCACCAGTACATCCGGGGACAACTCCAACTCTTGGCCATCGAGCAATGTCAGTTTTTCTCCAGCCGTGGCATGACGGACCACAATGCCGCCCTGAAGCTGATCCAAATCGAAAGCATGCATGGGCTGGCCCAGTTCGAACAGCACATAGTTGGTGACATCTACCACTGGATCAATACTGCGAATGCCACTACGGCGTAAACGCTCAACCATCCAAAGGGGTGTCGGCGCAGACACATCAACGTTTTTAATCACGCGTCCAACATAACGGGCACAATCTTCATTGGCAGAGATTTCAACCGGTAGCGTATCGTCAATGGTTGCTGCTATCGGACCTAAATCCGGTGTTGTGACAGATTCGCGATTCAATACTCCCACTTCACGCGCCAATCCAGAGATCCCTAAACAATCTCCCCGGTTGGGCGTGAGATCCACTTCGATAATGCTGTCATCTAATTCAAGGTAGCTGCGAATATCCTCGCCCACGGGTGCATCTGCAGGTAAAGACATCAGTCCATCAGAGCTGTCCGCCAGACCCAACTCTTGTTCTGCGCACAACATACCAAAGGATTCAACACCGCGCAGTTTGGCTTTTTTAATTTTGAAATTACCTGGCAATACTGCACCTATTTTTGCAAACGGCACTTTCAAGCCTTTTGCAGCATTGGGCGCACCACAAACGACCTGCAGTAATTCATCTTCATCAGAGGCAACCTGGCAAACACTCAATTTGTTGGCATCAGGATGCGGTTCACACTGAACGATCTCCCCAACAACCACCTGGGTAAACTCTGCGGCTACTGACTCCGTACCTTCAACTTCAAGCCCCGCCATAGTGAGCTGTTCAACCAATTCGTCCGTGCCTACTGTCGGGTTAACCCACTGTCGAAGCCATTGTTCGCTGAACTTCATGAATCTTGTCCTGTACCATTTATTTAGTTGATTTGGTGATTAGCGGCATTGCCCGCTTGCTCTCCACCAAGAAACCGTACCCTCCCGGATTGCCGTACTACCCAAGAGAGAGGGGAAAAAACAACCCTAATTAAATTGCTGCAAAAAGCGCAGATCGTTATCAAAAAACAATCGCAGGTCATTGACTCCGTAACGCAGCATCGCCAACCGCTCGACACCCATACCAAAGGCAAAACCAGTATATTTCTCTGTATCGATCTTGGAATACTCAAACACCTTGGGATGCACCATGCCACAACCCATCACTTCGAGCCAACCAGTCTGACTGCATACGCGACAACCCTTTCCGGCACACATCACGCATTGAATATCCACTTCCGCCGACGGCTCCGTGAACGGAAAATAGGAAGGGCGAAATCGCACCGCCAACTGCTGTTCAAAATACTCTTGCAAAAACTCTTCAACCACACCCTTGAGATCCGCAAAGCTCACCTGCGTATCAATCAACAAGCCTTCAACCTGATGAAACATCGGCGTGTGCGTTAAATCTGAATCGCAACGGTAGACGCGACCAGGACAGATAACCCTGATGGGTGGCTCCTCCGCCTCCATGACATGAACCTGCACCGGTGATGTGTGTGTACGCAGCACCGTTTTTTCATCCACATAAAAGGTATCATGCATGGCCCGTGCGGGATGATGTGCAGGAATATTCAGTGCCTCAAAATTATAATAATCATCTTCAATTTCGGGCCCTTCTACCACCTCAAAACCAACGCCTGCAAAAAAGCGCTCGATTCGCTCAAGGGTTCTCGTCACCGGATGCAAGCCACCGGGGCAATCTCCCCTGCCAGGCAAAGTGACGTCTATCTTCTCACTCGACAGTTTTTGCTCAATGGCGATTTTTTCAAGCGTTGTTTTGCGATCGTTTATCGCTTGCTGCAATGCCTGCTTAACCACATTGATTTCGGCGCCAGCCTTGGGACGCTCTTCGGCAGACAGTTTGCCCAAACTTTTTAACAAGCCTGTCACGCTGCCCTTCTTGCCCAGGTACCTGACTCGCACATCATCCAACGCTGCTACATTATCAGCCACAGCAATGGCTTCTTGCGCCTCTTCAGCCAACCTTTGTAAATTTTCCATTCTGCCTTTGTCTCCGAAAGTCGAAGCTCAATAAACAAAATAGGGAAAGAGCCAACACCCTTTCCCTATCTCATACAATCTTGTTGCTGAACCCCAATCTCAAACACAAAATCGGGGCTTCGGGCCAGGCTTTACGCCAATGCGGCTTTCGCCTTTTCAACAACCAGTGTAAAGGCCTCTTTATCATGTACGGCCAAATCGGCCATTACACGACGATCGAGCACAATTTCAGCCTTTTTTAAACCGGCAATTAAACGGCTGTAAGACAGGCCGTTGGCACGGGATGCCGCATTAATGCGGGCAATCCACAATGCTCGAAACTGACGTTTTCTTACACGTCGGTCACGATAAGCATATTGACCGGCTTTAGTGACAGCCTGCTTGGCAACTCGAAATACGCGACTGCGGGCACCGTAATAACCCTTTGCCTGCTTGAGAATTTTTTTATGACGGCGGTGTGCTACGACACCACGTTTTACGCGGGGCATGATCTATTCCTCTTATCCTGTATTCTTAATACCTGATTCTTCAACCAAGGTAACTCAAAAAAACCAACTTATTTAGCACGTACTTATTTGGCGCGTACTTATTTGGCACGTAGCATGCGATCAACCGATGCCTTATCCGCATCGTGGACAATGCTGGTGCCCCGCAGATGACGCTTGCGCTTGGTGGTCATTTTGGTGAGGATGTGACTTTTATACGCTGATTTGCGCTTATAGCCCGAGCCCGTTTTTTTGAAGCGTTTAGCCGCTCCACTGTGTACTTTTGCTTTAGACATGAATTAACACTCCGCATTTAGCAAATTAAAAAAACATCAGATAAGACCTGTGATCTCTCTAAGAGACACCGGTCCTACTTTTTCTTTTTCGGGGCAATTACCATCGTCAACTGTCGACCTTCCATCTTCGGAAATTGCTCTACCGTGCCTAACTCCTCCAGGTCCTGTTCTACTCGCTTGAGTAGTTCCATACCGATCTCCTGGTGAGCCATTTCGCGGCCGCGATAGCGCAAGGTGACTTTGGCTTTATCCCCGTGCTCTAGGAAACGTGTCAGGTTGCGTAGTTTTACCTGATAATCTCCTTCTTCCGTCCCTGGCCTAAACTTCATTTCCTTCACTTGTGTACGAACTTGTCGCTTACGCTGCGCGGCCTTTTGCTTCTTGGCCTCGTACACTTCCTTACCGTAATCCAGCACTTTACAGACTGGAGGACTTGCTTCGGCATTCATCAGCACCAGATCCAGGCTGGCTGCCTGCGCTAATGCTAATGCTTCTGCAATTGGCACAATACCCGCCTGTGCGCCATCCGCTCCTATTAACCGGACTTCAGTGGCCGTGATTTTATCGTTAATTAACGGCCTGTTTCCTTTATCTGCTTTGATTGTTTATGCCTCCAATACAATACGACCGCGTCGTGCTACGTCATCTTCCAGGAGCTTGATAAACGCTTCGATGCTCATCGCACCAAGGTCTTCACCCCGACGTGCACGCACGGCCACATTATTTGTTTCTACCTCCCTATCACCGATTACCAGTAGATAGGGCACCTTCTGTAAAGTGTGCTCGCGGATTTTAAAGCCGATCTTTTCATTTCTCAAGTCCGAAACGACCCGAAAGCCCCTGTTACGTAAGCTTTCTTCGACTTTCTTCACATATTCCGCCTGTTTATCGGTAATATTCAATATTACCGCCTGTGTTGGTGCCAGCCAGCTGGGAAAGGCGCCCTCGTAGTGCTCGATCAAAATACCGATAAATCGCTCAAAAGAACCCAGAATTGCCCGATGCAACATCACTGGCACTTGGCGGCTTCCGTCTTCCGCCACATATTGTGCATCCAGACGGCCGGGCATTGAAAAATCCACCTGAATAGTGCCCAACTGCCAGACCCGGCCAATACAATCTTTTAGAGAAAACTCGATCTTGGGACCATAAAAAGCCCCCTCCCCGGGCAATTCCAGCCAAGGTAACTCTTTATTATCCAAGGCCAATGCCAGCGCTTTTTCGGCTTTATCCCAGCTTTCGTCTGTACCGACACGCTTTTCTGGACGAGTTGATAAACGATAAATAATCTCTTCAAAACCAAAATCATCATAGACAGAATGCAGAAAATCGATAAATTCGCTGACTTCGCTTTGAATTTGACTCTCCGAACAAAAAATATGGGCGTCATCCTGAGTAAAACCACGTACCCGCATCAAGCCATGCAGAGAACCCGAGGGTTCATTTCGGTGACAGGAACCAAACTCCGCCAAACGCAAAGGTAAATCACGGTAACTGCGCAACCCCTGGTTATAAACTTGTATATGACAAGGGCAATTCATCGGCTTCACGGCATAATCGCGGTCTTCAGTATGCAGGGTAAACATGTCGTCGCCAAACTTGTCGGCATGGCCGGAACGCTCCCACAGAGAAAAATCCACCACCTGGGGCGTTTTGATTTCCAGATAACCGTTCTCACGCTGCTGTTGACGCATGTATTGTTCGATGACCTGATAAATCGTCCAACCGCTATCGTGCCAAAACACCATGCCCGGTGCTTCTTCCTGCATATGAAACAGACTCAGTTTTTTACCAATCTTACGATGATCGCGTTTTTCAGCTTCTTCAATACGACGTATATAGGCTTTCAGTGCTTTTTTGTTCGCCCAGGCCGTGCCATAGATGCGTTGCAACATGGCATTGCTCGAATCACCACGCCAGTATGCGCCGGCGACCTTCGTCAACTTGAACGCTTTTAACTTAGCCGTGTTGGGCACATGAGGTCCGCGACACAAATCAACAAACTCACCCTGACGATAACAAGACAGCTCTTCATCACCGGGAATCGCCTCGATCAGTTCGACCTTGTATTTTTCTCCCATTTTCTCAAACAGGGATACCGCATCGTCACGACTCATCACCTCTCGCGTAATCGGTAAATCCTGCTTGGCCAACTCTTCCATACGTTTTTCGATTTGCGCTAAATCCTCCAACGTAAAGGCCCGCTCATAAGCAAAATCATAGTAAAAACCGTCTTCTATGATGGGCCCTATGGTCACCTGAGCCTCTGGAAACAGCTGCTGGGTTGCCATTGCCATTAAATGCGCCGTTGAATGTCGAATCACTTCGAGACCCGCATCATCTCGCTCAGTGATAATGGCCAACTCAACATCATCTTCGATTAAAAAGGAGGTATCGACAATGTCACCGTTAACAGTGCCAGCAAGAGCGGCTTTTGCCAGACCAGGGCCAATCGACATGGCGACATCATTGACAGTAACGGCTTGCTCAAATTGGCGCTGACTGCCATCGGGAAGGGTAATTGTGGGCATCTTACAATCCTTACTATCAGTGGTGACCCCTACTAAAGGCCACATGAGTTATTTCAAAAACGTAATAAAAGCGTAACAAACCAGTGTAGTCGCTGTATGAACAAAAATCCTGGTTGATGCGTTGAAGTCAAAATCCAGCTTTTCTTTTATTTGGTTTACATTTCTTTTTGGTCTGAATTCCCATCTGTTCGCAGGTCAAATATTTCTGTAAGACAGACCAGGAATGAGCCAATGCACCCAAACAGTGAATATAAAAATGGCACGGTGCATCACTTACACCGTGCCACTTGAAACCATCCAATTTGGTAGGACCGACTGGAGTCGAACCAGCGACCTCTACCATGTCAAGGTAGCGCTCTAACCAGCTGAGCTACGGTCCTAAAAAAGAGGCGCAATTATAATGACTTGCTGGCAGCAGGACAAGGGGTTTCTCCTAGATCGTCACGCAAATTTTCAGGGCAATTCTCGCAGCAATTTACACAACAAGGCGGCTGCTACAAAAAGCCCTTTAAAATCGATGGAATTCTTATTTCCTCTCCCAAGGATGGGGGAGTCGTAAAAGAACCGCAGGGTGCAATAAGCTTGCGCATTGCAGCAACGACTTATACACCCGCAGCTTCCCGCTTAACGGCATAACTTACCCACTAGCGGGCATGCCGACCTATTACACCCCCTCCAAACACGGCATGACACCGTTATTTTCACCTATCCTTCTAAGCATGATGTGCTAACGACAGCTCAACACGCCATTACCTAAATATCTCTTCCTTCAAATGCCGCAGCTGGTCCCTCACCTGTGCCGCCTGCTCAAACTCAAGGTTCTTCGCATGCTGATACATCTGGTCTTCCAAACGTGAGATTTCCTTGGCCAATTGCTTCGGCGTCATCTTTTCAGCATGCCCCTTATAGGATGCCTGTGGTTCTGCCACCTGCTTCGCCTTGTGACGACTGCGCTTACCCGGTATAAAGGCTCCCTCCAAAATATCGGTGACATCTTTCTTTACACCTTGAGGCGTAATGCCGTGCGCAGTATTGTAATCTACCTGTTTTTGTCGGCGTCTTTCCGTCTCGTCGATAGAGCGCTGCATGGAACCGGTCATACGATCAGCGTACAAAATGGCCGCTCCATTCAAGTGCCGCGCTGCTCGGCCGATGGTTTGAATCAGCGAACGCTCCGAGCGTAAAAAACCTTCCTTATCGGCATCCAGAATGGCAACCAGCGATACTTCGGGCATATCCAGACCTTCACGCAATAAATTAATGCCGACCAGCACATCAAATTCACCCAGACGCAAATCACGGATAATTTCGACCCGCTCCACCGTATCAATATCCGAATGCAGATACCGCACACGCACACCGTGTTCAGCGAGGTAATCCGTCAAATCTTCAGCCATGCGTTTGGTCAGGACCGTCACCAGCACACGTTCACCAACCTCGACTTTGCGATGAATTTCAGATAACAGATCATCAACCTGTGTTGATGCAGGGCGTACTTCCACCCGCGGATCTATCAACCCCGTGGGACGCACCACCTGCTCCACCACCTGATCAGCCAACTCCTGCTCATACGGACCAGGGGTCGCAGAGACACAAATCATCTGCGCCACAATATGCTCCCACTCTTCAAACTGCATGGGCCGATTATCCAAGGCCGATGGCAAGCGAAAACCGTACTCAACCAATGTTTGTTTGCGTGATCGATCCCCTTTATACATGGCGCCCAACTGAGGGATGGTGACGTGGGATTCGTCAATCACCACCAGTGCATTATTCGGAATATAATCAAACAAGGTCGGTGGCGGCTCACCCGCATTACGCCCTGATAGATACCGGGAATAGTTTTCAATCCCAGAGCAATAACCCAGCTCACGCATCATTTCCAGATCAAATCGCGTGCGCTGCTCCAAGCGTTGCGCCTCAACCAGTTTGTCCATCGATCGAAGCTGCTCCAGCCGCTCGCCCAACTCTTCTTCGATCAACTCCAATGCGTTAACCAAGGTCTCACGTGGCGTGACATAGTGAGTTTTGGGGTAAATAGTAAAGCGCGGCACAGAGCGTAATACCACGCCGGTCAAGGGATCGAAGACCGAGAGCTTTTCAACCTCATCATCGAATAACTCCACACGCAGGGCTTCTGCTTCAGAATCTGCCGGAAAGATATCGATCACCTCTCCCCTCGCCCGATAGGTACCGCGCTGAAAGGCCATATCGTTACGCGTATATTGCAGCTCCGCCAAGCGACGCAAAATATCGCGCTGATCAATTTGATCACCACGATCAAGATGCATCATCATTGATAGATAGGCACGTGGATCGCCCAAACCGTAAATCGCGGACACTGTCGCTACCACTAAACAATCTTCACGCTCAAGCAACGCCTTGGTCGCCGACAAACGCATTTGTTCAATGTGTTCATTGATCGATGCATCCTTGTCGATAAAGGTATCCGAGGAAGGCACATAGGCCTCTGGCTGATAGTAATCGTAGTAGGAGACGAAATACTCCACCGCATTTTCAGGAAAGAACTCGCGAAACTCCCCATAAAGCTGGGCAGCCAAGGTCTTATTCGGTGCCAACACAATGGTCGGCCGCTGCAGACGCTCCACTGCATTAGCGATGGTAAATGTCTTGCCGGAACCGGTCACACCCAGCAACACCTGAGCATGCAGTCCGGCCTCAATCCCAGAAACCAACTGCTCAATCGCCAAGGGCTGATCACCCGCAGGCTTAAAGTTGGAGTGAACGACAAAGGATTTACTCATAGCTGACCCAGCAAACAACAAGGCAAACAAACAATTATACAAAATCCCATGACACTTCGCCCAACTAACTCTTGAGCAACTCTTAACAGTCTAAAAAATATAGGGAATAAATGGGTTGACCAACGCAATGCCCATCAGTAGTATACGCGACCTTAACGAGTTGAGACTCAATTCCGCCTTAGCTCAGTTGGTAGAGCAAATGACTGTTAATCATTGGGTCGCTGGTTCGAGCCCAGCAGGCGGAGCCATATAAAACAAAGACTTACAGCGATGTAGGTCTTTTTTTATGCCTAAAAGAAAGGCAAAAAGCCGATTTAGGAGGTGTTACAGGAGGTGTTAGGTTTTCTGTTTATTCGCTATAGAAACCGGTCCAAGATTAGAAAACCTGCCGGGAACCACCAACCAACTGTAGCGCGACAACTGGTTTAGTCCGCCGCGACAGATGGTTTGGTCCTCCTACCCTCCGCTCTGGCGGCCTATAACCCTCCTTTAAGCCCCATTTAACTGCTGCTCAATTAATCATCAACTTGGTGTGCTCTGACGGCGGTTTGCTGGTATGGCGCGACACTTGGTTTGGGGACTTCTTTTCTCGATTTGCTGTCACTGCCTAATAGTTGATCTTCTCCGTTGGGAATAGCCGGAATTCACCCGTATCTGCCTGTTGTGGTTTATAGCACTCGTTGTAAGAATTACTCAATAGCAGTCGTTGAGATTGGTTTTCAAAAATTTCCTTAAATGCCGCCATAAAATGAGTAACTGGATTGAAATTTCGTCGAAAACCCAAACTTATGGCAAGGTTCTTAGGAGGGAAAACTTTTTATTGTGAATACTTATATTCCTAGATAGAATGTGGAGCGTTATCTAAAAAATAATACCTATGTTTCTGCGTAATTCTAAAAAGAATACAAATAATTAAATAAGGACAGAGGACGCAACAAATGAAATCCATCAATTTTGCCTTAGCAATCGCTGCTGTATTATTCACAATAGGCTGCATCGGAGATATTGACAGTCACTATGGAACCACAACCCCTGTAAGCATTGGCGGTGCCATTACGGGGTTAGCGCCAGGGGAACAGGTTGTCTTGGAGCTTTACGAGGGTGGCTCTAAGGGTATGCCTTTGGACTCTAAGATATATACCAGCGATGGTAATTTTACCTTCGATGCCAAAATTTCCGGGACCCGGATGGGGTCGGCATATACATTTCCCTGGTATGAAGTTGTCGTCAAGGAACACCCGGAAGGTAAATACTGTGTGATTGATCGGCGCCAGGAACAAATTGCATTAGAGCCTATCAATCATGTACAGGTTATTTGTGGCGACGCCCAACTACCGGATTTGCATACGTCCTTTCCCGATCTCGCATTGGCTTACTGCGTTAATCAACAGGCTTTTGAAGGCGGCTATACTACGTTGGAAGAATTCACGATGCTATATTGTAGATGGAAAGGGGTGACTGACCCAACTGGCATTGAATTACTGCCATCACTGCAGAAATTATACCTTCGTGGTAACAACCTGAATAGCTTAGACCTGAGCCAGAATGTAGAATTAATAAGTGTGAGTGTTTCCGACAATGGAATGACTAGCTTGACCGTAGCCAGCCCCAAACTCTATGGGATTGATGCCCAGCACAATGCACTGACCTCAATGGATTTTTCCAACTGTCCACTCACGGAGGTCATCCATATTAATCACAACAATCTAACAAACCTCAATTTAAGCGGGCTTACTGAACTGAGGTGGCTGAACGCGGGTAACAACAATATCAGCGAACTGGATACCAGCGATCTGTTGAATATTTACAAGTTCTTGCTTAATGATAATCTGATCACTACTATCGATTTGTCGCAAGCAATCAATGTAATCGATGATGTCTATTTGCATCGTAATCCTTTGGATGATGCAACTATTGAGCATCTGGAATACTTGGAAGCTACTGGTGCTATCGACTTTCTCCTATTCTAAAAATACATTAAGATAATTATCGCACATAGAATAAACACTCCGAGATTAGAATGAGTTTCTACTAATCTCAGGGTGTTTGTTGAAATGTTTGATTTGTATAGAAAGAGGTTTGCTTCTTAACTCGTTGACTGCCGCTAGGGGAATCAGGAGTCGTGGGGATTTAAAAAAACAAACTATAAGCGGTTGACCACAATAGTATGCAGGTTTTCCAGTGCATTTTCTGTACAATCACGCTGGCAAGCGTCCGCTTTCTAATCAAACTTCAATCCTTTCACATAAAATAACCGACAGCTCAGTAACAGTTGCCGTCTCACGAATTGACAAAACTTCCCGCTAAACAAAATAAACAAGACACCCAATATTGCAGAAACCAAATCATTGCACCCAGAAATCTCCTGAAAAACTGATCGCTCTGCATCTATTTCATTAAATATGCACTCTTTCAGTGGTTTTGCATACTTATCATTATTTTTTAAAACTTGAAGACAAGTGCAATCCTTCCAGAACGGAATTTGAATTTTTATGTAAGAGGAATATCAAGTAATAAGCGGAATGCTTTGATTAATACCAGGAGCGCGTTGATAACCGAGCTTGCTGGCAGCTTCTTTTATTCGGAAAGCAGTACCGACAAGCCCTTTGAACTGGCTTTCAAAATGTTGTGATAGATACAGCCAGTGCTTAGAATCGATCTGCAGTCGCTCCAGCACGCTGGGAAGACTGCTATCAATAGCGCCTCGCTTGTTTTCACGAACACATCGCCCCGTCCAATCGACTAGCTCCAGGTAGTCAGTCAGGCGAAATGGCAGACCTTTTGGCATATCTTTGCGCGGGTTGCCGGCAAAGGGCAGTAGAGCATCTGCTTGTTGTTCATGGCTATCAGGTTGTTCCGTTGATTTTGCTTTTTCACAGCGTTTTTTGATGCTGGTATGTTCGGATGTTTCTGGTGTGTCTGCCATTTTGGCGCGAATGGGGTTTAAGTCGACGTAGGCCATGCAAGCAGCGCCTGACATTTAAATCGGCCTTCCCAAAATCTTCCAGTACAATTATCTTCCTGATTGGCCATACGAGCGATTGATTCATTCAGAAGCCGCATAAACCAACTGATGTCCATTAAACGATCTCGCCACAGCGCAACGAACTCTTGAAGACGATCAAGCTCTGCAGTGCATAATGCTGACGGGTCTTGAAGATAGCGATGACTCAGTGAGTTGCCCTTTGTGAGCTGATGCCAGCGTTCTAAGACTTCATCCATTGACCAGTTGATAGCAGTTTCTCGATCAACATGTAACACGGTGTGCGTATGGTTGCTCATAATTGAGAATGCGCATAGATCAATGGCAAAGACCGAGGCCAGGAAAAGCAGCCTATCTTCAATCCATTGTCGTCTATGTTCGTAACTTATGCCGTTGCTGTCTATTCCGCATA
>PIVM01000801.1 GCA_003353945.1 Gammaproteobacteria bacterium | reverse complement strand
AGGTCCGTTCTTAACTAAGAGGTCATCATGTCTCACGGAAGAGCACACAATCGTCTCCATCGCTGGCTAGCTAAAGAAAGTCGTCATCAACTTAGAAAATTCATTGACAATACTTTACCGAAAGATGTCTTTCTGACTAAGTTCAAAGAGCGAAAACGAAACCTTGTGGGAACATAATAAGTAAGGGAGCCTTTGGCTCCTTTTCTTTTGTGGGTTCACTGATGTGCCCTCATATCAATAATTAGTTGTCCGCCAAAAAACATTGAAGACATTTCTTGAGATCGGTTGTGCCGACTTTGACACACTCGTCCCTCTAGCAGCCAAGGGGGGATGGACAGGGTGGTGCGTAGAACCTATGCCTCACTTTGCAAGGAAACTTCGTGAGATGGCCTCGGGATTACCCGTGGCAATATGCGAGAAAGCCATCTCTGACTATGACGGAGAGATCACCATGGCGGTTGGTGATGGTGAGCAATGGGCCACCGGTGCTTCCCATGTCACAGCAAACAACCATACCGGGGCTCGCCTCCTCGATCTCCCTGTTAATAAATTCCTTAGGAAGGAAGATATAAAAGTAGAATGCATATCCTTAGATTCCTTCATCCTTAAAAATAAAATTACATCAATTGACTTTTGTAAAATCGACATTGAAGGGCATGAGGCGACCGTCCTCGGGGCCTACAGTTGGTCAGTCAAACCGGCATTTATGAAGATCGAGCATTGCCACACTCCAGGTAGTACACTCGACGACATCCTACGTCCACAAGGCTATTCCATTTTCGTTGAGTCAGACGACATCTACTGCGTACTATGAAATCAATCGTAATCAACCTGGCTGAAAGAGCCGACCGCCTTAA
>PIVM01000800.1 GCA_003353945.1 Gammaproteobacteria bacterium | reverse complement strand
TCGTGGGGGTTTGGAGGCGACAATCGGAGTTGAACCGATCTAAAAGGTTTTGCAGACCTCTGCCTAACCGCTTGGCTATGTCGCCTTCAAATGGGTCTAGCTTTTATAGTCTACCGAAACAGGAGGTCCCGGCAGGTCGCCGGTTCATTGTTTCAGCGTTATATTTATAAGTTATCGGCCTATGGGAGCCGTGTCAAGATCAAAAAGAGAGGCAAAGCTACATATATCAATTATCGTCTGGTGGATTTTCCGGCATTTTTAATTGGCGACAGGTTCTGTTAATATTGCGTTTAATGAGTTTGCGGGTTTTTGTTTCGGGGCAATTGCCGGCATATTTCTGCTTGACACAAAATCAATCATATCCGACAATACTCTAATATCAACACACGCTTATCCACGAAAGCGCGAGCATGGTGGAACTGGTAGACACGCAGTCTTGAGGGGGCTGTGGCTTTGGCCGTGAGAGTTCGAGTCTCTCTGCTCGCACCAATACGTCTCTCCTTTGTTTTCTTAAATCCTTCCGCTGATTCAGCTGATGAATCGCATCAATAATAAGTTGTTCAAAATATTGCTGGTGGGGCTTCTGCTGTTGAATCCAATATCGATTTTTTCTGCAGAGCTGGTTCTTGACGATGAAGCACTCTACCGTTATGCCATGCATTTGTATCGCGATGGTGAGTACTACCGGGCGGTGACAGAATACCAAAGACTGTTGCATTTTTTCCCAGAAAGCGGGCGGACAGATGAGGTCAATCTTCAGATCGGCAGGTCCTATATGGCTGGCGACCAGATGGATGATGCAATCAAATTCTGGGAGAAACGACTTGTGCTTGAACCGTTGGCAAGACAACAGCAGAA
>PIVM01000799.1 GCA_003353945.1 Gammaproteobacteria bacterium | reverse complement strand
CCCCTTTTAAGAGTCAAAGAAGGTGTGAGCATCCAGGAACTACTAACACCAAGCCAGCCTTCTGCGAAGGGGGCGAGCTACGCCTAGTTGAACGCAAAACCTCCACGGTTTCCTTCTTCCTGCATCTCCGTGCATCCACAGGCCACAGTACACTCGGGCCTAAAATCAGAGGGTGTATACCGGTCCTCTGAGATCGTGGGCAATATCTTGCATGGGCCATCCCTGTGCAAGAGTACTGGCAGCTCTCACAGCACTTCACGTGCTCCTCTTCCCTCCTAAAAAAATTATGGACGTCACTTGTAAGCCTGAGAAAACATCTGTCCAGTAGCGTCTGGGTCTCCTCCATGTCAATGGCACCTTTAGGGGGTTGCAACATATCGCTTCCTCTCTCTCTCTCTTCTCGTTGTCCATCGACAATCATGTCTTTCCTGCTTAGCAGGCGGTTTGTCATCACCTTCCGTAGTTGATGTCGCTGGGCTATCCCAATCATCGGCCATATTGTATTCTTTTATTTTAATTCATTCTTTAACAAAACCAGTGGACTGACAAATAACTCAGTGTATTTTCGGTTTGTTTCCACCAACCACGTCCTAATCGTGTCCGTTTCCTTCTCGACACAATTTCAGCTGGACAAAATCTCTCCTCGTTGTGTATATTTCTCAATCCCCTCCTCACAGGGATGGGGGTCGAAGGCACTTTCGCCTCAAACTTCTCGCTACTGCTAATATTTATCTATATGGTTCAATACCTCTAAGGTCATTGCTAAACATCTAACATCTTAACACATATTTACACAGCAACAAGGACCTGAAATCTAAAGGGCGGAACACGCTCCTCCGGACTCAGCACTGCCTCCCA
>PIVM01000798.1 GCA_003353945.1 Gammaproteobacteria bacterium | reverse complement strand
AGCAGGGAAAACGAGCTAGACCCGGCATGGGCTGCATTATACAGAAGAGTAACCGGCCAACTCATGTACCTGGCCAATGGGACGAGGCCTGATATATCGTACACGGTGAGCCGCCTCGCATCAAATATGAAGACACCAAATGAACGTGACTGGCAAAGAACAAAAAGAGCCTTGAAGTATTTAAGTGGAACAAGAAACATGAGTATCGTCTATAAAAGGCAGCTAAGTGGAGGGGACCCATTGAAACTGGAAGCATATGCAGATGCATCGTTTGCCACTTATAAAATAAAAGGGCGAAGCACCACTGGGTATGTCGTGCATCTCGAGGGTTCTCCAATATATTGGAAGAGCCATATGCAGAAGACTGTGGCGGATTCGCCAAATGCTGCAGAGTACATAAGTTTGTACGAAGCTTCAGTGGCAACTGTCTCCATCAAGAACCTCATAAAAGAACTGAGATTACCAACATTAAAACCAGTAATTTATGGAGATAATGATGGAGCGAGAAGACTCGCGACCGCTGGTATGGGACAGAACAAAGCTAGACACCTCATGTCGAAACATCATTATGTCCAGCACCTCTGCGGAGAGGGAGAAATAAGAATTGAAAGAATATCAACGAATGATCAACCAGCTGACCTACTGACGAAGGGATCACACAAGGTGGCAACCTTCGCCTACCTCAGAGATAAACTTGGAATTGTGATCCATAGTTACCAAAGTAAGTAACTAAAGATCAAGGGGGCATGTTAAGTTTGTATTCTAAATGATTCGTAGTTGAAGTTGCTTAGGCCTGCATAGAGCGATCCAACGTTGTGGTCGAAACGAATTAATTACCCACTGAGCCAACATTTAAATG
>PIVM01000115.1 GCA_003353945.1 Gammaproteobacteria bacterium | reverse complement strand
TTTATATATCATCTAGATGCTTGGAAACAAAAACCCTACAAGGCTTCATTATAAGCTCTATTTATAGCGCTTTGAATTGCCAATTACGAGGGAAGAATCAATGAGACGCTGCACTAGCCTTTCTCAAATTGAATTAGACGACGAAGAATTTGAGCTCCTACTAGAAGAAGTCATCGTAACCGCAAGGATGCACAACTGGCGATAAATCTTCCACTGGTTGAAGAACGCTTTTATAGCCGTCTCAGTCTAGCCAGCGTTAAGCGCGATGGATATATCACTAATCTGTATGACGGTAAAGAATACAGTGATGAAAATCGCCTCTCCGGTTTTTTACAACTCCGTTGGCTGCCCAATGACGAGTTAATGGCTGACTTGCTATACAACAATAGTAAAACACGACAAAGACTGGCAGGAAAACCTGACAGGCCCTTTTATGATATCAAACACACTGCTGTTTGCTGGTGCTGCTACTCGTGAACGCCAAACGGATAACGAGGCCTATGCCTGGTTTACTCAGGCAGATTACGACATGACCGAGCTGATCGAAATCACCCTTGGTTTACGATATACCTGGGAGCGTAGAGTGACCGATATTTTGCGTCTGGGAATTGACGCCGAAAGCCTTGTTCCCGGAGCCATAGCAGCCGGTGGAGGTATATTCCTAATTCCAAACGGCTCAACACCCAATGATATCAGCGACTACACCTATTCCGATAAAACTATCGACACTGGAGGCGCTTTTAAAGATACGAACTGGAGCCCAATGTTCAGCGTCAGTTTTTCAGCCTGGGATGCATTATTGAATAAAACCCCTATAGATGAAGCCATGTTGTATATTACTTACAGTGAAGGTTTTCGGTCCGGTGGCGTTGTAGAAGCATCGGGGATCAACGCCCCTGCTGGCAGCAAGCTTCATCTCGATGAGTTTAATTCTGAAACCGTCACAAACTGGGAAATTGGCTTAAAACTTGATGCCCTTGAAAACAAGCTAAGAGCGAATATTGCCGCGTACTATATGGAATATGAAGATATGACGCGAGTTCCTGAAAAACAAGTCTATCTATCCGGTGAGCACCACTTTCTAACCAATTTTGGAACAATTGTTCCCCGTCTTGATTTTAGCTACCGCAGCAAAACCAACCACAGCTTTGACCGCGACAGTTGGCTTTCAAAAAAATGGATCTCCGATAGCTCCGTGTTTATCGGCGCAAGACTCTCCTTTTCTTTCAACGATGATCAAACCATTATTTCACTATGGGGTAAAAACCTCAGCAATCATGAAGATCATCGCATTGGCGGCGTCCCTTTAGCAAGTTTTACCGGCGGTGGCGGGCAGGTATATGCTGAACCCAGAACTTTTGGCATGGATTTAGAACATCACTTCGGCACTGAATAGTTTAAAATATGCAGCATTGGTATTTGCTAGCAATTACATGCTATTTCCCTCACTAGCAAATTTTGCCAGTCTCGGTCATTGCGAAATCTTTTTTGCATGTCATTATTACTAACAACGGTTATATCTATTGCAGTGTTAGCAGGATGCAGCTCCCGCACCTCCGACCCGCATTTGTTGGGTGTACATAAGGGTATAAATGCCTTTCGAACCCAATATTTGGCGCTATCGGTGCGGAGGCCGCACCCTACGGGATTTTTTTATGTCTTCTAGTGATTGTTATCTCAGCTTGAGTGTTGTCGCCGTACTTCTCACTTTTAGTGCATCATTTCGCGTTAGACGCATTGGATTCGTCATTATTCCCTACTTTTTTTTCGCTTGGGTAACGATTGAACTGGCCTGGTTACATATTCTTACTCTATCAGTAATAAGTATCTGGTTTATTAGCCAGGGAGTATTGGCCACTGCTGCTGGAATTAACGGTTTTATATTGGCAATTATGTCAATTATTGGGCTGAGCAGACTACACCGACAATCACAACAGTGCGCCACACATTATGAGCAGGTGCTGGAACAACATTTCGATACCGACTATATCAATGCTATCGACCCCAAACGACGTCAATACACAGACAGTATCATCGACGAAAAGCGCTGGCTAAAACCGTTTAACATGCGCCGTCAAGGCGTTTGTCGATTACGAAATATTCGTTACGGCGAGCATGCACGTCATATACTGGACATCTACCAACCCTCAAGCCTGCCCGAAACGCCCTGCCCAGTACTGTTTCAAATCCATGGTGGTGGCTGGACGATCGGTACCAAGGATCATCAGGGCCTACCACTGATGAACCATCTGGCCAGCCGCGGCTGGCTCTGTGTCGCCATCAACTACCGTTTAAGTCCACAAAATCGATTCCCTGCTCATATTGAAGATGCCAAACGAGCACTGGCCTGGGTGAAGGAGCATATCTCAGAATACGGTGGCGACCGTCATTTTGTCATTGCTACGGGTGGTTCGGCCGGTGGTCACCTGAGCTCTCTACTGGCTCTGTCGGCAAATCAAACCGAGTTGCAACCCGGATTTGAAGAGGCGGACACAAGCGTGCAGGGTTGTGTGCCTTTTTACGGTGTTTACGATTTTATCGATGGCAATGCGGACTGCGATGCACTGCCAATTACCGATTTCCTTGCTGACGTTGTCATGCCCCAAAGACCCCATGAAGTGCCGCAACTCTGGCAACAAGCATCACCCACCTCTCAAGCACATTCGGATGCCCCACCCTTTTTTGTTATTCACGGCAGCCACGATTCACTGGCGATAGTGGAGGAAGCTCGTCGCTTCGTCGCTGCTCTGAGGGCCACAAGTCAAAATCCTGTGCTTTATGCCGAACTCGAAGGCGCACAACATGCGTTTGAGATCTTTCATTCCGTGCGCACCGAGCACACCTTAACAGCAGTCTGCCGATTCGTGGAATATCTTTATGGCCAATATCAAAAAAGCAAGCTCATAACTGACAAACCACAAACCTAGAAAACTCGACCATTTGATTATTTTTTCTTTTTTACAAATTTCTTCAGACGTTTACGCTTATTATTTTGACGATCTGACAGCTTGTTGCGCCTGCCAGCATAGGGATTTTCCGACGTACGAAACTCGATTTTAATCGGCGTGCCCGATAGATTTAATTCTCGCCGAAATGTTTTCTCCAGATAGCGCCTGTAATGATCAGGCACCTTATCGGTTTGATTACCATGGATTACAATGATGGGAGGGTTTGAACCGCCAGCATGGGCGTAGCGTAGCTTTATGCGCCTTCCCTGCACTAAAGGCGGCGAATGATCAAACACAGCGCCTTCTAATATTTTCGTCAGCTTTTGTGTTTGCAATTTCACTGTCGATGAATGATAGGCTTTACTCACCGAACCGTACAGTTTTCCCACACCACTACCGTGAAGAGCTGAGATGGTATGCAGCTCCGCATAATCAATAAATCGCAAGCGACGATCCAACTCTACCTTGATACGCGCTTTTTTATCTTGCTCAAGTCCATCCCATTTATTTAAAGCGATCACCAATCCACGCCCTGCATCCATGGCCAATCCCAACAGATGCAGATCCTGATCAACAACGCCCTCCTGAGCATCCATCACCAAAATGACCACATTGGCATCATTGATAGCCTGTAGCGTTTTGACAATGGAAAACTTCTCTACCGTTTCTTTTACATTTTTTCGGCGACGAACCCCTGCCGTATCAATCAGCGTGTAATGCACATCATCACGCTGATAATCAATATAAACACTGTCGCGCGTTGTCCCTGGCTGATCATAAACCAAGACACGTTCTTCACCCAACAGGCGGTTGACCAGTGTTGATTTGCCTACATTGGGCCGACCAATAATCGCAATCTTGACACCATGTTTACTCTTGTCCTCTATCTGCTCAACAACTGGCATCTGCTCGACCACACGGTCAAAAAGTTGTTTTATGCCACGACCGTGAGTCGCCGTAATGGGAAAAACAGTCTCCGTACCCAAACGATAGAAATCAGCCAATACAACATCCATATTGACACCATCAACCTTATTGGCAGCCAACATAAATGCCTTGCTTGATTCGCGCAAATGCCGGGCAATCATCTCATCAGCCGGTGTCAATCCATCTCGTGCATCAACCAGTAATATCACCACATCCGCTTCATCAATCGCTATCAGCGATTGTTTGGCCATTTCCGAATCAATACCCTGCTCATCACCACTGATGCCACCGGTATCAATCAACATAAAACCATAGCCATCATGCGTGGCCTCACCGTACTTTCTATCCCGTGTAAGACCGGGGTAGTTAGCCACCAAGGCATCGCGTGATTTGGTTAACCGGTTAAAAAGTGTGGACTTACCCACATTGGGACGGCCAACCAGTGCAACCACCGGTTTCATTGCCATAATTTGCATATCCTGCGGAATTTAATTACCGCGACATTTATTGAACAGTAGTTAGTTTAAGGAACTATTTATAACGGCTATGGGGGAACATACCGGGTTTGCGCATGACCTCATCACGTTGTGGCACCGGTGCACCAAATCGATAAAACTTTGCATCAGGATCAAGTTGATACGCAACCAGTTTGCCACTATCACCCAAGACAAACATCATATCGTCATTAGTCAATACTGCTGTGCCAACCCCCCGGCTATCAACCAGTCGCCGCGCAACCAAATGGCCATCAACCTGCGATAACAGATGCAAATAACCCTCATAATCCGCTGTCACCAAGTAACTTTTTATGATACTCGGTGCTGTAATCTGTCGACGATGCAATACCGATTGTCTCCATACTACGCTACCATCTGACTTTGCATAGGCTGTCATCGAACTGTCCGCACTGACGACATACACATTACCAAATCCGGTGGCCATATCAGTATGGCTTGACTCACTGGCTTGCCATTCAGGGCGTCCCGAACCAACCTCAAAGGCAACAATTCGCCCCTGATAACTAACGGCGTAAACACCTCCACCGCTAACCAAGGGCGTGGCATCTACATCCACTATACGCTCTATTTCTGATTTTCCCTGTGCGATGGCGACTCGACGCTCCCAGCGCAGCTGGCCTGTTTCTTTGTCCAGGGCAATCAATTTACCATTTGCCTGCCCCATGAGAATCAACTCCTCATAGATAACCGGCTTGCTGCTACCTCGCATGGTTAATAGCGGCAAATTATCCTGGAAAACCCAACGCTGTTCACCACTTTGCGCATCCAGCCCATACAATTTGCCATCAAAGCTGTGTACCAACAACAATGCCCCATCACTCACGGGTGCAGACAAAATTTCACCACTGGTTTTCTTACGCCAAACCTCCTCTCCATCAGTCAAATTAAGTGCAATGAGATCACCATCATTACTTCCCACATAAACAAGTTGCCGATTGACACCAATGCCGCCACTGATCGTCACCTCCAGATCAGTTTGCCAACGAAGCTCACCTGTTGATTGAGATAACATGGCAACAACGCCATTGGCAGAGGCGGCCAGTATATTATCTTCACTAAACGCCAGATCAATTCGACTATCAATCTCGTCAAAACCCAGGCCAATACGTTGCACCCAACGCTTTTTAAAACCCACTTCAGGAGTAATTTCAGCCAACTCAGCAGGTTCCATCTCCTCGTCATCTTTGGTTGACGTAGAACCACACGCTGCCAACATCAGATTTGTAAGCAGTAAAATCCCGACCAGTAGCCATGAAGGCCTCTTGTATAAACTTCCAATCATGGACGGTTATCCTGCCTTGTTATCTGTTTCTTTTTTGGTGTCAGTTTCAGATGCTTTCTTCTGCCGAGGCTTATATACATCAGGCATATCAAATATCATTGCACTATCCGGCTCAGAGAGACCTTGTAATTTCATTTCTAAAAACCGACTCACCTGCTCACCCTCTTCTTTTCGCAAACTAACAGCTGCCTGGTAGGCCTCACGAGCCTTTTCTTTTTCTCCCTGATCCATAAAAACATCACCTTTGCTCTCCTCATAAGCAGCCTGGTAAATTCCAGCCTGGGCGTTGTTTAGCAAAGCCAGTGCTTCGTCGATCCGGTTATCTGCAAACACTACACGCGCTAACCTCAATTGGGTCAGGCTTTTCAGTGCTGACTCATCACTCTTGACTAAAGCCCACTGCAATTCTTTCTCCGCTCCAGCATAATCCCCCTGCTCTACCGCCAGTTTTGCCAGTAACAGAGCAGCGTAAACCGCATAACTGGAACCAGAGAAATCCTTTCGTAAACTCATCGCCAGATGCCTGGCTGTTTGCAGTTGCACTTCTGTGATTTGACCTTCCTGTGCATTCAGTGCATCCAGCATATCCTGATATTGCGCACTGGCAGCGGCCCGGTTGGTCTCCTGATTGTTCTGCCATGCATTCCAGCCTGTATAAACGCCAATCGCGACAATAAGTATGACTACGGTTTGTTTTCCATTCTCCTGCCACCAGCGCTTTATCGCCTCGACTTGTTCTTCTTCTGACCGATGAATATCCACCCTTAACTCCTGCTATGTAAACTATGACTTCAGATTAAAAACCTGCGATAAATCATCGCAGAGTACTGTAAATGCAACCCGACGTTGATCTGTGGAATGTTGACCGTCAGTCGTTCTGAGCGATTTAACACTGACCTGCTGAACCGCCAATTCATCTTCCCCGAGGATAAGCGCGACCTTTGCGCCACTCTTATCGGCTTTTTTCATCTGACTTTTAAAACTGCCACCACCACAATGCATTAACAATCGCAATTGCGGCAACCCTTGCCGCAAGGTTTCGGCAAGCTCTACGCCAGCTTCCATCACTGCCGAATCACCCACCGCTACCAAATAGGCGTCAATTCTATCCTGCACAGTGGTCGGAACACTAGACACAGCGTCAATTAATAGCGTCAAGCGCTCCATACCCAGGGCAAAACCAACCGCTGGCGTCGATTTTCCACCTAGCTGCTCAACGAGTCCATCATAGCGTCCGCCGGCACAAACTGTACCTTGCGCTCCCAGCTGATCAGTCACCCACTCAAATACCGTCTTGCAGTAATAATCCAGACCACGCACTAAACGCGAATTGATTTCATAAGAAATGCCAGCAGCGTCCAACAATGCCCGCAGCTGCGAAAAATGCGTTTTTGATTCTTCATCAATAAAATCCAGCAGATCCGGCGCACTATCGAGCAATGCCTGAGTCTCTGGATTCTTTGAATCGAGAATGCGCAGAGGATTGCTGTCAAGACGGCGTTGACTGTCATCATCCAACAAATCTATGCGCTCACTTAGAAAATCCACCAGTGCTTGCCGATATCGTACACGCGCATCAACAGAACCTATTGAATTAATTTGCAGGGTAACGTGCTCAGCAATTCCCAAACGCTGCCATAAACGGGCACTCAGCAAAATCACCTCTGCATCGATATCTGGACTTGCCATACCAAAGGTTTCAACACCAATTTGATGAAACTGACGCTGGCGACCTTTTTGCGGGCGTTCATAACGAAACATGGGACCTTGATACCAGAGGCGTTGTGCAGACTGATTGAGTAAGCCATGCTGCAGACAGGCGCGCACACAACTGGCGGTTCCTTCCGGTCGCAGAGTCAGGCTTTCGCCATTGCGATCAGCGAAGGTATACATCTCCTTTTCAACAATATCGGTCACCTCTCCAATGGAGCGCTTAAACAGCTCAGTCTGCTCAACAATCGGAAAGCGAATCTCCTGATAAGCGTAGCTGGCAGCCACTTCTGCCACAGCCTGTTCAACGTATTGCCATATTGCCGTCTGCTCCGGTAGCAGGTCGGTCATGCCACGGATTGCTCTGATACTTGCCAAGATTAGTTATCCAAGTTGCTATTAGAATTGTTTGTTTTCTGCGGAGATTAATAAGTGCTACTCCGCCCGATTATTTAGTCGGTTAGGCTTCTTCAAACCGGATTGGTTCAGGCGTCGACTGCTCTTTTTTTGCTGCCTTTTCACGAATCATCGCTTCTAAACGGTCAACAAGCTCATCGTTGCTGAGCTTATGATCAGCTTTGCCGGCGACATACACCAAATTTTTCGGTGTTCCCCCAGTCAAACCGACATCCACATCCTTCGCTTCACCAGGGCCATTGACAATACAACCCATGATAGCGACATCCAAATGCGTTTTTACATCCTCAAGCCGCGATTCCAGTGCATTGATCGTTTTTATGACATCGAAATTCTGCCTGGAGCAGCTCGGACATGCAATGAAATTTATTCCCTTGGTGCGTAATCGCAGAGATTTCAAAATATCGAAACCAACCTTGATTTCCTCCACCGGGTCAGCCGCCAGCGAGACGCGAAGAGTATCGCCAATACCCTCCATTAACAAGGCTCCCAGTCCAATTGCTGATTTCACCGTCCCTGCTCTTAACCCTCCCGCTTCAGTAATACCGAGATGCAAGGGCTGATCAATTTGCTCTGCCAGCTGGCGATACGCCGCTACCGCCATGAATATATCGGACGCTTTGACACTGATTTTAAAATCGTGGAAATCCAATTTGTCGAGAATATCGATATGGCGCATGGCCGATTCCACAAGAGCCTCTGGCGTGGGTTCGCCATAGCTTCTCAATAACTCCTTGCCCAAAGAGCCTGCATTCACACCAATTCGAATGGGAATATTGCGGTCTCTTGCTGCCTTTACTACTGCTTGAACACGGTGTTGCCTTCCGATATTACCAGGATTGATGCGCAAACAATCAACCCCAAGCTCAGCCACACGCAGTGCTATCTTGTAGTCAAAGTGGATATCGGCTATTAACGGCACAGTCACCTGTTGGCGAATCTTACCAAAGGCCTCGGCGGCCTCCATTGATGGAACAGAGACCCGCACGATGTCTGCTGAAACCTCTTCAAGACGCTGAATCTGCGCCACAGTGGCATTAACGTCGCACGTATTGGTATTCGTCATGCTTTGTACGGAAATGGGCGCATCGCCACCCACAGGCACATTACCAACCATTATCTGACGTGATTGTCGACGTTTAATCGGGGATTCGTACTGCATTAGTCTTAAGAATGTCCAGTCGCTGGTATTATGAGTTACCTAAAGTAAACTTTGCCATATTATCACGTCTATGGCTTTCAATATCGACTGGTTCGCCATTAAAGCTCAGACTAACAGCTGGGGCATATCCAAGCGTGACACGAAAAGGTGGTTTTCCGTGCAAGTTCAATTCATCGTCAGCACGCTTCAGATTGGCATAGATAATCTTGTCGTCACCATCACGTACTTCTACCCAACAATCACCCGTGAAGTAAAAAGACAGCTGTGATTGTGCATCGGCAAGCCCCTCATCCAAGGCCAAGCCCTGCCGGGAGAAGGTTGCCGAGCCATTCATTTCCAGCGATGACTGAAAAGGAACAGTGCTCTTGGCAGCAATATCTATTTCGCCATTACTATATTCCATCAGTGGACCAACCAATGTGGTACCCTGTTCCGTGTCCACTCTAACCAGATTGGTGCCAGAATCCAGGGTTGGAACTTCGGGCTTATCGTTATACCACCATAAGCCAAATACAACGACAAGACTAAGCACAAGACCATACCCTGTCTTATGTTGGCGATGCTGCGATATCATAGATTGCGTAGAACTTGGTGATACAGCAAGCTCAACTAGTTCAACTTCTTTGACCGGTTGTTGTTTTTTATACAGCGCTACCAATTCATCTGCTTTTAAGTTCAATAGATTCGCATAACCGCGCAAATAGCCACAAATAAACAGCTCACCCGGCAAGCGATCATATTGACCTAACTCAAGCGCCTCAACTTGTGAGACAAATAGTTTCAATTGCTCCGCAACATACGACCGCGACAATCCCGCTCGTTGTCTTGCCCTTTGCAATAATAATCCGGGCTGTTGCTGCAATTCCTGCTCAGGATGACTCATTGTTATCTATTTCATTTCTCAGTAAGCAGTTACTGTGTTTGCCAAGTCTTTAGTTCAAGAAATTCTTTAGACTTCGGATATAAGTTCTTCAATACCATACTATAGCTTGCAATTGCATCTTTGTCCTCAAACTGTGTCGCAATCTGAATACCCAGTAATAATGAGCGTGGACTCGCCTGTGAAACACCGCTTTTATATAGATCAAAATAAGACTGAGCAGATGCATAATCACCCTGTTGATAACAAATATCAGCCAACTCCAGCTTTGGAAGAGTCTGCGAAGTATCCATCGATAATCCTCGAACAAACGCCTGCTTCGCCTGCTCTATATCTCCCAATTTAAGATAGTTCAAGCCCAGATTAGAAAACGCCGCAGCTCTGTTTTCGTAGTAAACATCCTTAACAACTCGCTCCAGTTGCTTTTTAGCATCGGCGTACTGACCTTGCGCATATAGAAAAGCCGCATAATTGTTGCGCCCACGACTGTAATTTGGATCATATTTCAGCGCCTTTTGAAAATGCTGTTCCGCCAACTCCAACTCTCCAGCCTGCTGAAAGGCGATGCCAAGCACTTCATGGACTCTGGGAGATTTCGAATCAATTTCGAGCGCCATTTTCAGATGTTTAATAGCCATATCAGTATCTTTTTCATCTGAAAGATAGCGCAAAGCAATTTGGACACGAGATTCCAGTGCTTTTTCTTCAGACTTATTTACCGAAAAAATGCCACTTTCAGTCGTTACACAGGCAGTAAGCCCCCAAAGAACTAAGGCGATAGAAGCAAGCTTTACGGCTTTTTTAGCAAGCACATACCGACAAACTGAATTGTTTTTATTCATTTAAAATCAACCAAATAGCTTAATATTATAAAGTCATTTATCAAAATTTTCTTTGCCATATCAACTGTTATTTCAATCACACCGACCCACGCCTTTCCTGACGACGTGTTCGATCATTAACACGACCAACTAGCTGTCCGCACGCTGCATCAATATCATCTCCTCTTGTAGTGCGCACAGTGACTGTATAGCCGTTTTCCGATAACAGTTGCCGAAAACGTTGAATAGCATTTCCGCTGGGCTTTTTGTATCTAGAATCAGGAAAAGGATTGAACGGTATCAAATTGATTTTACAGGGAAATTCTTTCAATAAAACAGCTAGCTCCCGAGCATGCTCAAGCTGATCATTCACTCCAGCAATCAACGTGTATTCAACTGTTGTCACGCGACTGCGATCAGGCAAACCTTCCATATAACGTCGGCAGGAGTCCAGCAAATCTTTAATCGGATACTTCCGATTAAGCGGTACCAACTGATTTCGAAGCGCATCATTGGGAGCATGCAAGGATATTGCAAGGGATACGTCTGTCAGTTGATTCAGTCGGTCCAGCGCAGGCAGCACACCGGAGGTGCTGAGAGTCACCCTACGTTTGGAGATTCCGTAAGCACAATCATTCATCATCAGATTAACTGCGTCCACCACGTTATCGAAGTTCAGAAGAGGCTCACCCATCCCCATCAATACGACATTCGTAATAACGCGAGGTGTCGCCGGCTTTAAGGAATCAAAGGATTTAGCCGCGTTCCATACCTGTCCGATAATTTCTGATGCCAGCAAATCGCGCTGAAAACCCTGCTTACCCGTCGAACAAAAACTGCACTCAAGGGAACAACCCACCTGCGAAGAAATGCATAAGGTTCCCCTGCTATCCTCCGGAATAAAAACCGTCTCGATACAACTACCACCAGTCACTCGCATAACCCATTTACGCGTACCATCGACAGAATCCTTCTGAGAAACAATCTCTGGCGCACGGATATCAGCAATCGATTTAAGTCGTTGACGTAAGACTTTGCTGATATTGGTCATGGTATCAATATCGTCAACACCCAGCTGGTGCATCCACTTGATCACCTGTTCGGCCCGAAAACGCTTTTCACCCAGAATCTCAAAAAAGGCTAGCATTTTGTCAGGCGATAAGCCCATCAGGTTAACTTTACCCGTTTCTTCGCAGATAAAAGGCTTTAGCTGATTCTGCAATTTCGGATCTATCAGTTCTACCATCTGTTCGCCTGTTTTACTCATCAGAGACTACTTCCAGCTTTCTTCAGCCGCGTGGGCAAATTTCATCATCCTGAAAAAAATAGGATACTTCACGCTGAGCTGATTGAAGTGAATCCGAACCATGCACCGCATTTTTTTGGAGTGAATCGGCAAAATCAGCCCTGATCGTACCCGATGCCGCTTCTTCAGGATTGGTCGCGCCCATTATCTCACGATTTTTCGCAATGGCGTTTTCTCCCTCCAAGACCTGAACAGTGACGGGGCCGGAGGTCATAAATCCAACAAGCGGATCAAAAAAGGGTTTCCCCTTATGCTCTGCGTAAAACCCCTCTGCCTGTTCTTTGCTAAGATGAAGCATTTTTGCAGCAACAATTTCCAAGCCATTTTGCTCAAAACGCTGGTAAATCTCACCAATTACATTTTTTGCCACGGCATTGGGTTTAACAATGGATAAAGTACGCTCAATGGCCATTGATATTCTCCAGAAAATTGATTCATTTCTAGCTAGGAGCAGAGAAAATGGGAAGACAAATCCCCATCAAGCTCTGAAATTGGGAAGCGCAGCATTATACGCTGGTTTATGAAATAGTTGTACGAGTAATATGTTGTTGGCATAGGCAAGCAGGAGCAGCGTGGAATACTGACAAGTTTTTAACCCAGCTCTCTTTCTGTTCTTCCAAAATCGGCCACTTTTGATTGTTATCCGCTGGTATGCGCGTGTAACGCTCTACACACCTTGGATCGATAGTGCGATAAGCCGGATAGTGCGATAAGCCGGATACTTGGAACCAAACAATCAGCTACCGATACGGCATTATTTCATATCAGACCAATATCCTGGTGATTTTTGAGGCTACCGGAAGGCTTATTGGAAAGCATAAAGATTGAAGCGAATAAACGCGACATGCCCTATCAATCATTAATCAAAGCTTGGCTTTCTGAAGACGTCAAAGAAAGTCGCAGGACTTAGATAGATTTTCTACACGGCACCCAATTTGTGGGTATGGTGCAAACACCGCCCGACACTGATATCGCCAACAATCGTCAAACCGCCCTTAATCGTGAAAAGCCCAGCGAACAGCACCACGACCTAGACGACTGGCTGGCAGAAATCGAAGACGATAACTGGCAACCACAGGTGTGGCCGCCACTAAACAGGGTGAAAAGTTTATCGGCGTGGAACTGTCGCCTGAATATTTTGATATTGCCTGCGAGCGGATCAGGGCCGCACAGTAATGCCAAGAACCTATCGCCACAAACCCGGCTTTACCTTCCCCGGCACACCGCCAAAGGAAGCGATCGCCTTTTTTAAAGCCAAGGGTATCAAGCCTGGTTTTGACTATCGTGATGTCTGGCGCGAAGAACACGCCACCGCCTTTACGGTGGCAAAAGCGATGAAAATGGATGTATTGGTCGCCATCCGCACCGAACCGGATAAAGCACTGGCAGAGGGTCGCACCTTTGAGCAGTTTAAAAAGGACTTGCAACCCACGCTTGAAAAACTCGGCTGGTGGGGCAAGCAGGAGATGACCGACCCGATTACTGGCGAAGTCATTGAAGCACAGCTCGGCAGTCCGAGACGATTAAAAACCATCTACCCCACCAATCTGCGTAGCGCCCGCAGTGCTGGCCAGTGGCAACGCATCGAGCGAGCCAAGAAAACCCGCCCCTATATTATGTATGTGGTGGGACCATCCAAAGATCACCGCGACGAGCATCTGGCTTGGCATGGCACCACCCTGCCGGTGGATGATCCGCGGTGGGATACGCATACGCCAATAAACGGCTATGGCCGCAAATGTGGGATGCGATCACTGACAAAAAACCAATTCGAAAAACTCAAAGCATCCGGCCTACCGGACCCTGTTGCCCCTCCCATCAAAGACCAGCAGGGCAAGCTGACCGGAAGGCGTGAACAGCGTAGCCTGAATATCAATACCCAGCGCCCACCGATCAATAATAAGGAATGGACCAATAAACGTACCGGTGAGGTATTGCAGGTGCCCGAGGGCATTACGCCTGGCTTTGATACGAATCCGGGTAAAACACGTCTGGCTGCCACTGAAGCAATCACGAAAGATAAGCAAAGGGTATTTGAGCAGGTACTCACAAGCAAACAGTGAATGCAACTTGACCTGCTTGGATTATCCATGCAGAATTCCATCATCATTCGTTATGGTCTCGTTTTGCTGTAGTGCGAAATAGCTATGAGATTACTTAAGGTTTAGACAAATATAGATTTATTCTATTTTTTTGAATTAAATGTAAAACATGATAATCGGGCGTGGGTTCTCAATTATGTATGCTGTTATGTGCTTGAGATCCCCAAAATAATAAATATCGTCAGGACTACTTAACATGGCATTAAATGAAACAACTCAGCTGAGGTCTGTTAAAGGAATTACTGAACGAGAGAATTTACGAATTCAGGATTTTCTACAAGGGGCAATTTATTGCTGGTGTAAAAATAGAAAGAATGAATGGTTCTCGCTTCGAGACTTAATGGGTGGCGATAATTACTATTGGCAAGGAACGCCATTACTTCCATTATATGAAAAGCATGAAGGTATAAATAACGACCCAGTTAAAGAGGCAGGTAAAGATGCGGGTTGGTTACTGAAAACAGTAATATGTAATGATAAAAGGTTATTCGACACTAAAAAAGAATCTCTTATCAGGCATTATCGATGGGCCTGTGAAGATTAAGCACATAACCAGAGCAGGCAATCAGACAGTCAAATCTGACACGCCTTTTGCACCAAAAGCCGCGCCAGCTTTTGCTGCCGACGTTAGAGGCTCAAACTATCCACAATCAGAGTAACGAACATGGTAGATAGAAGAGCCTGCAAGACTTGCTTGGTGATAAGTTTGACGATGTGGAAGATGCTGTCATTCTGGCGTTGACGCGTACAGAGCAAACCAGTTCGATGGTTGAGAATCTCAATAGCCGACTGAGAACCTACTTTTGTTTACGACAAGATATCGGGCATGGTTTTTTGGATTTGTTGCGTTTCTTTCTAAATCACAAACCGTTTGATAAGAGAAACCATCCAAGTCGCCAAGGTAGATCACCAGCAGAATTACTCACGGGAAAATCTCATCCGCACTGGCTTGAGATGCTCGGGTATTCTCGTTTTA
>PIVM01000797.1 GCA_003353945.1 Gammaproteobacteria bacterium | reverse complement strand
ATATCATAAAAAATCAGTGAAGTAACAAGCCACGCAATAAAGTCCGGCCAATAAAATGTAGTTTCCTAAAGAAAAGTATAGTCGAGTGTAACGCCAAAGAGGATTACATTGAAAACTAAGATCCGAGGCGTATTATACGACCACTTTTATTCAAGAAACCCACTAAAAATTAGTAGTACACGAGGCGAACTATCAGATGTAAAATAGCGGATGTAAATAGACTATAAACTAACTAAATAAACGAAAAATTCCATAAAGAAAACGGCGAAGAAACAAACTACGTAATAAAATCCGGCCAATAAAAACTTTATTTTATATAATAAAATACCCAAAAAACGGCCAAGACTAGGTTTAAAAACCAAAAAATTGATTATAAATTAAAAAAACGGAGAACAATATCATAAAAAATCAGTTAGTAATCAACTACGTAACAAAATCCGGCCAATAAAATGCAGTTTCTTAATAAAAGTATAGTCAAAACAACGCCTAAGATAAGATTACATTGATAATTAAAATCCGAGGCGTATTATACGACCACTTTTATTCAAGAAACCCATCCCTGAATAGTAGACCAACAGGGTAAAGAATCAGATGTAAAATAGCGGATGTAAATAGACTATAAACTAACTAAATAAACGAAAAATTCCATAAAGAAAACGGCGAATAAACAAACTACGTAATAAAATCCGGCCAATAAAAACATTATTTTATATTATAAAATACCCAAAAAACGGCCAAAATTTCATATAAAACCAAAAAATTAATATAAATTAAGAAAACAGAGAACAAATTCATAAAAAACCAATAAATTAATCAACAAAGTGATCAAAGAACGCGGGTAAATAACAACTTCATCGATTTATC
>PIVM01000796.1 GCA_003353945.1 Gammaproteobacteria bacterium | reverse complement strand
GGTGACTAATGCTTCAGATAGGCTGAGAACAAGTATTCGTCAGAATCCACTAATACTTTCGGGTTATTTTTCATGCGCTGCTCGATTTCTTTCTCAGAAACTGCGAAATATAGGCTAAAACACAACAATCGCCGGATCTATTCATCAGCACTCACCTTGGCCACAACACCGATGAGAGGCTCTGAACCCGTGTTGACCATTTGGTGCGGTACGCCGCCTACTTTGTAGAAGGCACAGTAGGGGCCAACCTCGGCCTCGTGGAGCTCATCGTTCACTTTCCAGCGCATCACGCCCTGTCCGGATATGACACAAAAAACGCTTCTTCTTCCGGGTGGCTGTGCCAGCCCATACCTTCGCCGGGCTCGAGCCGCCCCAGGCCGTGGATCAGGCGCTCGCCTGTTTCGCTGCTGTCAACGTAGCGTTTGAACCGCCCGGCAATCCCCGGAACGGGGGACAATTCTTCCTCTTTGTATTCTTTGACCCAAACAATTGGTTCCATATTATTCCTCGCTATCTACGATGGGTGTGTCCTAAATGAGTTGGAGACACAGCACATCTGGTAAACTGAAGGTAGCAAGACAACTGATCTTCAAACAAACCAGGAGAGGAACTATGTCATCCAACTCAGAAGAGATTGTACAAGAGGTTCGCCAAGAGTTCGAATCGATGTTGAAGTATGTAACCATTGGTGCTAGTTCAAAGGCTGAATTCAGCCATCGAAAGGGGAACAAATCCGTCAGAATCTGGCTGAAAACCATGCCATTGCACTAAAATATTGAAAAGAGCCATAGTGTAACCAACTCTACTTCTAAAGTATTCCCATACTCGGTGACCTACCTTCTTAAAGTGGCAAACTGTAGTCAT
>PIVM01000795.1 GCA_003353945.1 Gammaproteobacteria bacterium | reverse complement strand
CCTAATCTTGCCATCCGCAGTCGTGCAACCGATCTGGCGGGCAATATCGAAGGTTTACGTACGCCGGTGCGAGTAACACAGACACCACTTCGAATCCTGTTGCCGCTGATATTGCAATAATGCCAGTGCTCTGGAACAGGTTTCCAAGCACAAAAAACTTACAAGTACCTCGCAAATACCGATTTGACTTAGGCAACTCCAGAAAAATCAGTATCCCAAACTGGTGATATTTTCTGGAGTTGCTCAAGAAGGTAGCACCGCACTTGAACTGGGAGTTCACTTTTTACGACGATTTTCAGCATGTCGCTCAGCAAACACTTAGGTTTCGGGCCGGTTTTTAGCTCCAGCTCAAGGGTTTCGATGAACCGATTGCTTTCAAACAGAGAGATTTCGCTGACCAAGTTCAAGTGTAGCCCTACCTCTCGAGGCATTCACAGGTAGTTAAGTTCAAAACGAATGCTTTACAGAATTCACTATTATGCGCGCATCTCGCCACAGAGTTGGAGTGCTGTGACTATGTGACTATGTGACTATGTGACTATGTGACTATGTGACTATGTGACTATGTGACTATGTGACTATGATCATAGGTGCTTCTATTCAACCATGACGCTGATCACGGTATCATGGCAGAAACTGGTATTACAGACACTGGTCGAGCCGCAATAAAAGTGGTAGGCTGATATTACTGCGAGGCTTCGAAGATCTGGCAGGTTCTTGGCGACACTAAAGTGGATTATCACCACTGGGTGTGTCCTTTTTGAGTTAGAGGGCAATCTTACCCTACCATACTAACATGTTTGGAGGCCGGTTCAGGCCTTCTGAACTTCCGAAACGGGGAGTTACGTTGACGAATCCAGGTCGA
>PIVM01000284.1 GCA_003353945.1 Gammaproteobacteria bacterium | reverse complement strand
CGATTAGGTGAATCATACTCCACATGCGCGGTCGCAATCGTGATGCCACGCTCGCGCTCCTCGGGTGCATTATCGATCCCGTCAAAGGCGACAATATCACCTCCCCAGGTCTCGGCACATACTTTGGTCAGCGCCGCCGTCAGGGTTGTCTTGCCGTGGTCAACGTGACCTATCGTGCCTACGTTGACGTGGGGCTTGGTTCGTTCAAATTTTTCCTTCGCCATCGCTTCTGTCTCCCTAGCAGATTAAAAGGTACACTCTACGTTTATGTTATATATCACACAATTGCCACTTCTTTGAAACCTCAGTCAACCCAGGTAAGAAATGGAGCTCATAAGCGGATTTGAACCGCTGACCTCATCCTTACCAAGGATGTGCTCTACCGACTGAGCTATATGAGCATCGCCGCTAACTATCTCTATCATCATCTATCTGGAGCGGGTAGCGGGAATCGAACCCGCATCATCAGCTTGGAAGGCTGAGGTTCTACCATTGAACCATACCCGCGCTTTATACTCGCTGAACCCGCAGGCCACTCTTCATTAATATTACATGGTGGTGGGGGGTGGATTCGAACCACCGAAGCTTTCGCGTCAGATTTACAGTCTGATCCCTTTGGCCACTCGGGAACCCCACCAAAAAGAGCGCCATATTCTGCTGATACGCGCCTATCTTGTCAACCGATTTTTCGTAAAAGTCTGCTTAGTTTAGTCAGGAAAGAACCGGAAAGAAGTGGAGCTGGCGAGAGGAGTCGAACCCCCGACCGGCTGATTACAAATCAGCTGCTCTACCAACTGAGCTACGCCAGCATATTTGCCCACCTTTTCAGCGAGGCGGCAATTCTATTCGATGTATTCTAAAGACGCAACGTGACTACACAAATTTTGTTTTTTTTGTAGTAATTTAAAATCAGCCGTCAGCTTTTTGAACAATGTTTCGCTCATTTTGGCCATAACCTGCGGCTGTAACACAAACCAATAGAAATCTCGAGATCTTTTTTTGATCCGGATTTTTGCATCATAACCCTCTTTGATACGAGATCTCTCAACTAGCTTGGCGGAGGATTCCTGCTTGAAAAACCCTAATGATATACCGTATTGCAGATCACCCTGCCCTATCATAAAGGAATCAATTTGTTTTGCCTGTAACTCTCGCAACACTGCCAGGGCTTCTTTTCTTGATTTCATTGGCTCAAGATACACCCAGTATATAGGAGCAATCTCCTGCCTTTCCCGACGAAGATCACCATCCATATCGAGAGCTTCAAGCCGATTCTTCAACTGCTTGGCAGATACTACATCATTAAAAGGCCCTATCATTCCACAGACAGCGGGCTTATCCTCTTCTATCTTGGCACTTGTTAAATCACTTTCCCCAATGTCCAAGGATTTCTTCTCAGGGGGAATTGGAGCAATATCGCTATCGTTCGAGCTTAAAGCTTGTGGTACTTCAATTTTTTCTTTTTCTGGCAACTCGCTGAGAAGTTGTAATTTTGTGGTGTTATCGTCAAGTACAGGCAATTTACTCCTCGCATCAACTATCTCATTAACAACATCGTCATTTTCCTGATATGCATACCACCAAAAAAATATGCCATTTAAGATCAACAGAAATGCGAGTATCCAGCGCATAAGTATTCCTTACATTCGTTTTATGATGTTGCCACTTTTTTTGTCGACACTTAGACAAATCATCTTAGTTTTCACAAAACCTATCAGTATATCGCAAGCCATCCATGACAAGCTCTGGGCTCACAATAACCGTTTCGGAAAGATATACCGAGAGAAACTCACCATCCCCTCCCGTAATATAGGTCACCATGCCGCTGCCATACCTCTTTTTGCTCTTTACTAAGAGCACATCCAACCACGTTGTTATAAGAGATAATACGCCATGATCTACTGCTTCTTGTGTGCTTTTGCCAAAATCCGTATTTTTTAATTCGCTATTTGGTAAAAAACGAACCCTTTCGGTATCACTCCCTAGACTTTTTTTTAACAAGTGTAATCCAGGTACTATATATCCGCCTTCATGCTGCCCACCAGGAGCAACAATATCAACTGTTATAGCACTACCGCAATCAATAACACAGCAAGCTCTCTCATGTTGATTATAGCCCGCAATCATTGCTAACCAACGATCAACACCCAAGGCTTCAGGATCTGAATAGCTATTGATAACACCACAACAGTTTGCTGTCGCTTTTGCCCAATGTGTTTTTTTATTGGCATTGTCACACAGCTTTCTTAATTTATTGTCGACAATATCAGGGCCAACACTGCCTATTCGTATTCGCTCTGCATGCTGCATTTGCTTTTTGAGCACATTATATAAAGCCTCATCAGGTACATCCGCTCCACGATGAATGCTTTCCTTATTACTACTTAAACGCCACTTTAGCCGCGTATTGCCTACATCAATTTCCAGTATCACAAAAGTCTCCTCAAGGACACCTCACCTCCACTGAAACTACGCACTCCATCACCTGTCTTTACACACAATGCTCCCGTGTCGTCCACCCCTTCGGCTACTCCTACGACTGTTCTATTTCCCTGTGTCAGCATTACATCTCGCCCTCGATAAGCATCCAGTGCCTCCCATGCTAATTTGTAATCTTTAAATGAGCAGCTTTGATAATTTTCCAGCAAATTTACGAGCGCTGCGACAAACAAGGTAGCAATTTTGTTTCTAGACACCTCTTTTTGAGAGATTTGCCCGAGATCCACCCATTCCTGATCTATTTCAGATACTTTATTTCTTGGCATTACAATATTTATACCGACACCTATTACAGCCAAACAAGGCCCAGAGACATCACCCTCAATCTCTATTAAAACACCCCCCAGTTTCTTTTCGTCAAATACAATGTCATTTGGCCACTTAAGTTTTACACCCAAGATACCGGCTTTTTCCAACGCTGTGACAAGACTTACTCCAACTGCTAAACTCAACCCCTCCATGGCCACCACTCCACCGTCAAATTGCCATCCAATCGACAAATACAAATTAGCACCAAACGGACTAATCCATTTTCGTCCTAAACGCCCTTTCCCAGCTGACTGACACTCTGCCATACACAGATAACCCTGTGCAGGCGAACTCATATATTTTTGCTTTATATATGAGTTCGTAGAGTCGATAGTATTTACTATTTCTATCGTGTTAAGCTTTGCGAGCACTTTTTTATTAAGCCCATCTTTAATTTTCTCTAGACTCAATAATTCCATTCCACCTTTAATCCGATAACCTTTTCCCTTGACTGACTCATACTCAACCCCCATGGACTCCAGCTTTTTTATCTGCTTCCATATCGCAGCACGACTTACATTCAGGATGCAACCGATTTCCTCTCCTGAATGAAACTGCCCGTCCGATAATAGTGTTAACAGTCTTTCTATTTTCATCGATTTTCTATTGCCTGTCGTAACTAAACGTTTGCGATCATAACAAAAAAACCCCTGCAGATGATTCTACAGGGGTTTTAAATTTAAGCTTGGCAATGACCTACTCTCACATGGGGAAACCCCACACTACCATCGGCGATGACGCGTTTCACT
>PIVM01000794.1 GCA_003353945.1 Gammaproteobacteria bacterium | reverse complement strand
CCCCCCTCCTCCCCCCCCCCCCCCCCCTCCTCCCCCCCCCCCCCCCCCCTTCCCCTTCCCCTTCCGTCCTCCTTTTTCTTATTCGTCCCTCTCCCGTCCTCTTCCCCCACCCCCTCCCTTCCCCCTCCGTGTTCTTTCTCTTCCTTTTTGCAGGTGCCTTTCCGTTCTTGTCCCTGCGTGATGCTTGGCCTTCGCCCCCTCCTTGCTCCTGCTCCTTGCCTGACGCCCTACCGGCTGAGAGATCTTGCCACGGGTGGTGGTTGCTGTTGGGGCACAGTTGTGGCGCTGGGCGGGACGGCGTTTCCGCCCAGCGCTGTGCCGGCACGTGCGAGTGTGCCGCAGCCTCGCGGCTTGCGGACAGGGTGTGGCCCAGCCCGACCCGCGTGCACCACCAGCAGCTGCGTGCCTTCGGCCTCGCTGGTTGGGGTGGATGGGGGGGGGTGGTTGTGGGGCCTGGGCGGGTACTGGTGTCGCGTTTGGGGGCTTCTCTCGGCGCCTTCTCATCGTTCCCCCTTGCCCTGTCCCTTCCCTTTCCTCCCCCCTCTCCCCTTCCCGTCCCACATAGCCATGTCCCTTCCCTCTTTTCCCCTTCTCTCTCCCTTCCCTCCTAGTTTAGATCCCCTAGTTGTGCCATGGCGCGCTCCTTGCGCGTGGCGTCTGTTTGTTTGGCCTGCGGTGCCCTGACCCTCCAGCCTCTTGGCTGGGGGGATGCCTACTAGTCTCTATCTCGTTTTCCTGGCCACGCTTCGGCGCCTCTGTTACCTTGTAACGGCTCATCGGCAAAAAAAAAGTGCACACGCCGCAGCAGGCTAGGGGGGGGGGAGGAGAAGGTGGCGTGGTACACAAATACACTAGCTAGAACTTG
>PIVM01000793.1 GCA_003353945.1 Gammaproteobacteria bacterium | reverse complement strand
TCAGGTCTTTCGTACGCTACGCAGGTTGCGTCATAAGAATCGGTCAGGTATTCATCGCCCTTATTGCAATAGCTGACCGTCCATGTGGCCGCATCGTTGAGCGTTGATCCATCGTCACACGGTCCCAACGTTAAGAAGCCATAGCTGGTGCTGGTGTTGATGCATGTTTCCGGTTGATCTCTAACGTGAAACTGCTTGTTGAAGTAATCAAAATGACGCACTACATGGTCCGGTACCTCACAGTCTTCACTGCCTATACAATATAGTCTTCCAACGTCGTCATCCTCATAGAATGAAAGAGCAAGACTGTGATCAGCGCTGGGCATAATCAGGCCGTCAGCGAAATTGTAGGTAAACTCATAATTAGCCGTTTGTCCGCAGGACTGGTCAACGATAACTACATCGCCGTAGTTGAGAGAGGGATATTTTGCGCATCCGTTATCGTGAGCATTCCAAAAACGACCTCTCATGACACTGTAGCCGGCTGCACCGCCATAACCCAAGGTGTCGGGGTCAACACTATTCTTATGTGAGTCTGCTTGTGGGTGGCCCCCTCGACTGTATAGACCGCCGCCGCCACCAGCTCCGCGCATGTCGCCGGGGCCGCTTATGAAATAGGCGTTGCCACCACGACCGCTTTTTCCACCGCTGCCATCATGGCCGCGGCCATCAGATCCATTCTCACTAAGATTGCCATCTTTGCCTGGTAAACCGTCTTGCGGCGTAAGCCATTGAAAAGCAGGACCACCGCCGCCGCCGGCAATTAACAGCGGCTGCCAATGCAATGTATCTGGATGTTGATAGAATACACCGCTGCCACTGCCTCCAGCGCTAATGGGAATACCGGTGGCAGGTCTGCCGCGAG
>PIVM01000283.1 GCA_003353945.1 Gammaproteobacteria bacterium | reverse complement strand
TTAACTTCTGTGAGTCAGCCTACTCAATAGTGAGAAGAAGTAGACACAGAGGTTGGCGGTTGGAAGAGTCACGTATTGAGAAAAGAACAGAAACCGCGACATGGAAGCTGAGGATGGTTCAACAATGAATCCAACAATGAAATTAGTCCCCTGGAGGGAGGACTGGGAACAATTTAAGAAATTGTTCAAGGCCCAGGCGAGACTTAACGGAGTCTCCGATGCAGTCAAAGCTGGAGAAGCTTTAGCAAAGTGCAGGAATATGCCGGCAAAAGCCGAGCCTTGTTCCGATGACGAGGTAAGCTCGACGGAGGTAAGCCCGACGAAAGAAAGCATCGCCGACCAAGAAATCAGTGATAAGGCACGTGCCCAAGCACCGAATCTAGCTGCAATGCTAACTATGACGTTAATGGATACTGTTGGAGTCCAACAAAGCATAATGACCGATGAACTTGATGATGATGAAGACGGGATAGCCGCATGGGCAGCCCTAATCACACACTTCGAACATAGCACGCTAGACCTGAGAGCGGAAGAGCTACACCATGCGTGGGACGATGAAGTACTGAAACATGGCGAACACCCGAACGTCTTGTGGGCAAGGTTAACGTCCCTACAAAGGAAGCTTCGAAAACTAGAGGAAGAATGCGGCGACAAGGCTTTAATGAGAAAGTTTGTAGCAGGTATACAGAAAGCACCTGATAACCCGTACAGTCACGTGATAAATTCCTACAAGAGCCAATTAGTAATGGGAAAACCATACACGCCTACGCAAATTAGAGAACTACTCGGACTGACCTACAAAGAGTTACAAGAAAACAGCAAGCAGAACGACATGAATATGAAAGGGTTCATAACTAAGGAAACATTTTGCGGTCACTGCAGGAAGAAAGGCCACCTGAAAGATAAATGTTGGGTACTTCACCCAGACCTGTGCCCAGATAAGTTCTCTAACAAGAATAGTAGGACCAAATGTTATGAATGCGGCGAAACGGGCCACATCAGACGGAACTGTAGGATGAGCAAAGGTGTTAATAGGGCACTAGCCTCAGTTAAAACTAATAAAGAAGAATTCGATATCGACTGTTATACAGTGACTTTCTTGGATTCAGCGAGCTCATGCCACACGGTCAGCTCCCCACATCTATTGGACGATAATACCTTAGAACCAACAGACAAAAGTATCACAGCCGTAGATGGAACAACTGTTCCACTAAAGCTAAAAGGGAAACGAACAATAAGGCTGAGAGAGGGCACAATTAGGCTAAGTAACGTATACTATGCAAAAGAACTCAAGTACAACCTCATAAGCGTACCTCTTATAACGGAAACGGGAGTTAACGTAACGTTTAGCAAAAATGGAGCATTCCTCCAAAAGAACGGCAATAAATTTGTACTACGGAAAATGGGCGGACTCTGGGCACTGCCAGAGGAGAACAAAACTTTGAGAGTTGCCAGTCTAAGGATGGAGCACGGTGGAAAAACTGATGCAGAAATATGGCATCAGAGATTAGGGCATACCGGAAATAGAAAATTGAAGCAAATAGTCGATAGAGGAATGGCACCAAAGGATGCTGCGGGATATGACGCAACAGAGTGTCGGACTTGTCAACTAACTCACCCCAGGACACGACCAGTACCGAATACTGCTGAAAGAAGCGGGAAAATTACTGTACAAGTGGACTACATGCCAATGGGGCATGAAGAAAGGGGCTGGAAACAAGAAACAGGAGCATACGTATTCAGCAGCAGATACTCCAAGCTATCAAAAGTTTACCCGGTCAAAAATGCTTCGGCGGCAGGTGCGGCACAGTGTCTGAGGAAATATTGCACCAACATCATACCGATGCTAAATGAGAAGATTAATTGCATACAGACGGATGCCGGGACCCAGTTTATTTCCTGTGAATGGGAACGTGCATGTGCGGACCTCAAGCTAGAACATAGAACATGCCCAGTAGACCACCAGGAAATGAATGGGCAGGTGGAAAGGGTACAGGGAATTTTAGCAGCAAAAACGAGAGCCCTTCTCATGGACAAAGGGATAGACAAGAAGTATTGGCCATTGGCTCTGCAAACTTCTGCCTATCTACTGAATAGAACGCCCAACGAAAGTCTAGGTGGGATGTCGCCTTTAGAAAAGGGCACAGGACAAAAACCAGACCTGAGCAGAGCAAGGGTCTTCGGCTGTGAAGCATATGTGCAAATTCCGAAAGGACTAAGAAAAGGGAAGTTGAGTAGCACAGCTTGGACAGGTGCAATGGTCGGATATTCTACACAGTCGCCTGAATGGATCATTCTTGATCCTAGGTCAGGACGTCTACGAAACGCCTACTCCGTCACCTTCAATGAGAAAAAGTCTGGATTAACCCCAGCGAAACAAGAAAACCCAAAAGGAATTGCGATTAGGGAATGGGAGATACCGGAATTGACTTTGACTGAACCCCTTGGATCTTACGTACATGGAAATGAAAAAGGGACGATTAATGGCACTGGAAACCATGATAATGATGAATTATCAAATGCTGAATTGATAAATAAAACCGTGGTCCCCAACGAAAATGAAAACCAGCGAAATAACTGTACCCGTAGAAGTACCAGGACAAGACGTAGATTCAATCCTAGTCATATGCCTTCCGGTACGTTAGAGATGAAAATGTTAAACGACCAAATAGGAAACGACTCATCATCCAATGAAAGCGAAGAACCGGAACTGCTTGCCAACCGAAATGGACGTGAAAATTGCACCAATACTGTGACGGTAACGGAAAATGAGGAAATGATTATAAATGAAAATTCTAATGAAAGCGAAGGCATTAACAACGCAGATACGTTAGTAGAAAATGAGAATGAAAGTATTACGAGGATAGGGGTATGTATGGCTCTGACAATAAACAACGAGAACGTACCTAAGAGTTGGAGACAAGCCGTAAACATGCATGAATGGGAGACGGCCATGAAAAACGAAATAAGCGAACTACAGAACAAGAAGGCATGGGAACTAGTCCCTAGACCGAAAAATAAGAAAGTCTTGCCTGGAGTATGGAACTTCAGAGCAAAGAAAGATGAAAAGGGAAATGTAGTCAAGTACAAGGCGAGATGGTGCGTAGACGGCTCGAGAGAAGGGTTTAGCCGCCCACCTGAAAATGTATTTTCCCCGGTTGCCGAGTTACCAACGATAAGAGCCTTGCTGGCCATCGCCGCTAAGCAGAACCAAGTGATATTGCAAGCAGACTTTCCTAATGCGTATGTAAACGCAGATATAGAAGAAGAAGTCTACGTTTGCCAGCCCAAGGGGCTAGAAGGGAAGGATAGTGAGAAGTATGTTTGCAGGCTGCGTAAAGCCTTATACGGATGTCCTATCAGTGGAAAAAGATGGAATAAGGCATTGACGGAAGCCATCCTATCATTAGGATACAAGAAATCAGTCATCGACCATTGTCTATTTTTTAGAGATGATGACGGATACAAAGACCTTATGGTCATTTACGTGGATGATATACTTGTAACTAGCAGCGGAGGTGAAAGGCGAGCAGATAGTCTGCTGGACGAACTAAGTAAGGTTTTC
>PIVM01000792.1 GCA_003353945.1 Gammaproteobacteria bacterium | reverse complement strand
TGTGCCATTGGCTGACGTTACATTATCGCTGTGGTTGTTAAAAGCTAACGTCATCCCCGTGAAAACGGGGACCCAGAAAACAAACGCTGCTTGCAGCAGCCACCTTCCACCGCAGCTTCTGTGTTCTCCAATTACCCACCAACACAATCCCAATCCCTATATACAAATCTCTTCCCAAAGATCTTGCCATTCTGGATTCATTTCTTCGATTAATTCCAGCTTCCAAGCACGTTTCCATTTCTTAAGCTGCTTTTCTCGTTTGATCGCTTCGTTCATTTCTTCGTAAATCTCATACCACACTAATTGATGGATGGAATATTTCGAGTAAAACCATCGACTTCGTTGTTTTGATGCTGCTAGATACGATGTGCCAGATTGCTTGTTACGCCAATATACAGAGTACCATTTCGCTTGCTGGCGAGAATATATACTGCAGGGAAATGCAAAACAGAAGCGGACATCCAAAATATTGGAATTGCAAATAGTCTGACTAGCCATTAGTTGGCGTTATGTGCCAAAAACTGCCAGTCGTGATTCGCCAATGCTAATGGCTTCTTTGTCGTCATTAGCGAAATACAGAATGTTACGACTTGAATCAATATAGCAAACGTGATCAGATCGAAATGCCAGTACTTTTTAAGGATCAAAGGCTTTCCTCATACTGAGTGGTCGACTTTGGGCGAACAATTCAAGTAAATAGCCGACCAGTTTTCTTCCGAGAGTTTCTACCAAAATGTACATCAGGTATGATGAGTGCGATCACACTATCTGATGGAGCTCTAATCAAGCTAACTGATGGAGACATCCATCGCAGCACAGTCTAATTTACCCTCCACAAGCTTGCGCTGCCCAGCGGCGTTAAGCGTTC
>PIVM01000282.1 GCA_003353945.1 Gammaproteobacteria bacterium | reverse complement strand
GACAAACAAATATATCTTCTTCTATGTCAGCATTAACATAGGCATTTGGAAAGTCGGCTTGCATCACTACTTGTTTTCCATGCGTTGCAAGCGCAAACAACATCCTGATCGTTGAAAGTTCCGCCACCGATGAAAACATGGTTTCGGGGGGCCTGGTGAATCCCTCCCGGGATCCATCTACCCACCATCTTGCTTTACATTTCACTATGTTACCCTGTTCGTCTCTTTTCAGTCTGAAGTTCCAAACTCCAGGCAGCACCTTGGCATTCATGGGTTTTCTGACAATTTCCCAAGCATCCTTCCTTTGTAATTCACTAATTTCCCTTTCCATTGCTTCCTTCCACTCAGGTAAATTCACTGCTTGCAACCAAGAGGTAGGATGGGCGGGTTCACGCAACGTCATTGTCATACAAAGACCAATGGACGATGAACTTATTTCAGCAAGCTCGTGTTTGCTATCTAGTGCGTTTAAGCCGTTTTCGATTCGTTCACTAGACGATCTGCTTCTAACATTTTCTAATTCATCGTTTCCGGAGGTGTCTGAATCGTTCTCTATCTGTTCATCCAACCTTCTCATTTCCAATGTGCCAGAGGGCATATTGCTGGGATCATACTGGCACTTTGCTCGAGTACTCCGACGAAGTGGACTATTTTCGTTCTTACTGTTACAGCCTCTAGGTGAGAATTCACTCCCGTTTTCACTGGATGGTGAGTCATCACCATCACTACTGTCCATTTGCAGGTAACTGTCTTTATCCTTATCAATTTTCTTTGGAGGATTTTCATAACTCACAATTTCATTCAGCGAACCACTGTTAACAGTTCTGTCCATCGACAGGTTTTCTTCCCTTGAGGCACTATCAAAAACTGTATTTTCATATCGTAGATTATCAACTTGCATTTTCTCCCCATTTTCATTTAACAGGAGGTCACTACCCCTTTTTCTCTCGTCAAAGGTGACGGAGTACGCGTTTCTGACTCTTCCTGATCTGGGATCATAGATCAGCCACTCAGGTGACTGGGTGGAGTATCCCATGAAAATGCCTTTCCATGCCACATGGCCAAGTTTGCCCTTCCTATGGGATTTTGGAATCTGCACGTAAGCCAAACAGCCTGATAAGTTGGCTGGATTACAGTAAGGAGAAAGGTATATACTTTTATTGTGATTAAAAGGTGCATAGGGGCATCATCTGGTATAGAGGGGAGCAATCACTCATAGGTTCGATCTATTCTGCTGATCTTACGCCGCAACGTACCATCCTAATTGAATGTACACCTATGGTGTGTACACGCCGTTTCACAGCCAAATACTCGCATCCTGCTATAATCCGGTTTTCGTCCTGTTGCAAGTTCCAGCGGTGATTTCCCAGATAAGCTGTAATTTGGCGATCTGTTGTATAAATATACCGCTGCCTCTAATGCCAACGGCCAGTAACATTTACCTACTGACATATCTTCTAACAATGTTCTCATCTTGGCTGTGACAATTCCTACAACTCGCTCCACCTGCCCGTTCATGGCTAGATGATCGACGGGGCAAGTCCTACTCATTAACGTATTTCTCATACATTCATCCTTCCATTTATCTGTAACAAATTGCGTGCCTGAATCCGTCTGGATGCAATTTACCTTTTCGGCTAAGAACGGGATCACATTGGCACAATATAATTTTAGCGTCTCAACCGCCGTCTCCGCGGATGCAACTTTCACTGGGTATGCTTTGGCAATTTTGGAAGTCCGACTACAATAAAGGTAGAATCCGACCTCCCCCTTCCATCCCACGTCGCCATGACCTATTGGTACATAGTCAACTTGTACGACTATATCTCCACTTCTTTCGGCTTGCCTGGGGATTGGCCTCCTAGATGGAATTGAGAGTTGGCAAGTCCCACAGCTTATGATTTTAAATCCCGAAGCTCCTTTAGGCAACAACCCACTATCTACCAGTCTTTCCACCTTTCTTATGCCTACATGGCCCAATCTGCGGTGCCACGTGTGTGCATCAGCGGATCCTCCGCGTTGCATTCTTAAACTCGCAACTACATGCGACACATTCACATCTTCCGGTAAAGCCCATAGACCGTCTACCTTTATTAATAGTATTTTGTGGTTTCCCTTTTCTATAATTGCTTTACCGTCGTAGAATATCACATTGACACCTTTTTCTGCCATCTCTGATAAGCTTATTAGGTTATACTTTAATTCTTTTGAATAGTACACGTCATGTAGTCTAATCGTTTTTCCCCGGACTTTTATAGTCCTATCTCCTTTATGGGTGAGTTTGATTCTGGTCCCATCCACCGCTGTTATCACTTTGTCTACGGCCGTGATTGTGTTCTGATCTAGTAAGCTTAAGTCATTAACCGTATGACAGCTACTAGCAGAATCCAAGAAAGTCATCTTGTAACAGTCAATATCTATTTCATTTTTATTCACGTTTACTGTTGCAAATGCATGACCCCTCATATTTGGTTGAGATCTGCAATCCCTTTTTATATGACCTTCTTTACCACAATTATAACACTTAATGGCTTTCTTTTTAATAACTCTTACTTTGCTCATTCTACGCTTTTCTGGGTGTCGTGTCCAGCAATCCTCCTCCGTGTGCCCGGGTTTCCGACAATGTTCGCAAATCACGGTGGTAACAAACCCTTTCATTTCTACTGTGTCCTTATCAGATGCGTTGGGTTCCTTCATCGTAATCCGGTATGTAACATTAAGAAATTCTCTTAATTCATCCGCCGTGTACGGGTTTTTCTTGATGCGTAGCCCTCTGTAGGACGCCAGCACATCACGGTATCTATCTTCTGAGTGCTTGGAGATTGCTGCAACAAACCTGCGCAGTAGCATCCTCTCATCACATTGTTCGCCTAACTGCAATATCTTTCTCTGAAGGGCGGTCAACCTTCCCCATAGCGCGTCCGGGTGCTCGTTCTCGTGGAGCACCGCTTCATCCCATGTCTGGAACAGTGTATCTGCCTGGATGTCTTCAGTACTGAATTCGAAATGGGTCACGAGGGCGGACCATGCCCCTATCCCATCTTCATCATCTGCTTGGGCCCGTGCAACTATACTTTTCTGCACACCTTCAGTCTTGCCCAGCGACATCATCAAGAGAGCTGCAAGCAATGGCGATTGTTCTCGCTCCGCTTGGCTCTTCTGTTTTTCTTCTTCCGCTTTTCCGTCAGCATTTTCGTGTTTCACTTTTGCGGTTAGCTCGCCGGCCTTTAAGGCATCCGAGACTCCATTAAGTCTCGCTACTGCTCGGAACATAAACTTAAACTCCTCCCAATCCCCGGTCCAAGTGACTGTATTCTTGGACATATCAGGATTGATCTTCCTGTTCTCCGAGACCATGTCGCGGTCTCGTGCAAGTTACCCTGGTTGCTCTTAAACTTATGTTTGATAACCTCTTCCGCACGATCTCTTGACCGCCAACCACTACGCCAACTTCTGCTATTTACCGCAGGCACGACACGTAGTAGCCAATTACGTTTCTCACGTATTCCTTATCGCAACACTCGTGGGGCGTAACTACCACGAGGACTCCTCCTGTTGCCTATTGCTTATGC
>PIVM01000281.1 GCA_003353945.1 Gammaproteobacteria bacterium | reverse complement strand
TTTGATTCGAGAATAGTGCCGGGAGGCAGGGATCGCTATTGAATTCTTTAATAGATGTTTGGATTTTGATGGTGAAGACTATTAATTTGACCCTTTCAGGGGCATCATTATGCCCCCCTTTTAGGGGTGGTTATTGGCTACACCCGCTCAAGACCACTGTCTTGACGCCGGGCCTTTTTCCGGCTATATTTATTCCCGAAATTGACTTGTATAACTATTAATTACAGGAACGCATTATGAAAACTGAAGTGGTAATAAAAAGATTAAACGCTTCTCATCAAAAAGAAAGTTTTACAAATTTCAAACCATTGAATAGCAAGCTGGTAAATGAAATCAAAATATGTGTTAAGGATATTTTTGACAGACTGGGTGGCGCCAGCCTGCTCAAATCAAGTGGGGAAGTATATATCAAGCCTAACGCCGTAGATTCAAAAGCTTACAGCCATACAAGAGTTGAAGTTTTAAGAGAAATCATTGAATACTGGAAAAAAAACGGAGCAAAAAAAATATTCCTTTTTGAAAATGCTACTCAGGGAAACTACACCAGGTTGGTATATTATGGCACTGGATATACGAAATTATGCAAAAAAACCGGAACTGTTCCGGTATTTCTTGACGAAGAAAAAAGTGAAACTCTTGCTTTCACCGGAAAAGAAAAACAATCTAAAAATAACCCTGAGGGCTATGAGCTAATCTCCTTTGAAATGCCTGAAACTGTAATGCGCCTTATTCGCGAACGGGAAAAATATCTGTATATTAATGTACCAAAACTGAAAACTCATTCTATGGGAGTCGTTACACTTGGAATTAAAAATCAGTGGGGTTTTCCAATGCACAGATCCCGTGGTGCTGATCATAATTATAACCTTCCCAGTAAATTAGTGGATGTTTTAGGATATATTGAGCCGGATATAACAATAATTGAAGGTGTGGAGGGTTCAATTTACGGTCATTATTTTGCCACTGCTCTTGCAGATGAGCAGGTTCGTCCCTTTAAAATTCTTATTGGGAGCAAAAATGTTATTGCGGCAGATATCGTAGGTTCAAAAATTTTCGGCTTTAATGTTAATGATGTTCCGCATTTAAAAATTGCCATTGAAAAAGGATTGGGCCACGGTGTTAAAAATCTTGATGATATAAAACTCACAGGAGATATTACAGATTTATCTAATATCGATTTAATGGGAGATATGCCTGAAAGCGGTTCATATCCTTGGGATCTTTACCCGAGTTTCCCAAAAGATGTTACCATTATAAAAGGCCTTAAAAGGGCATGTAGAGAAGGTTGTGTTAATAATCCACTTTGTGCAATGCAAACAATGTATTTGGATCATAAGGGAAAAGGAGGCTGGACGCTTCTGATGGGAAAGGGGCATGATAAAGATGTTGTAAATTCAATAACAGGAAAAGTTCTGGTTGTAGGGAATTGTGCCATCAAGGAAGTCTCAGAAACCCTGATAACACGCTTAGGCAAAACAAATGTATATTTAAGCTCAGAGTGTAACAATATTTGTGAAACAGCTAACGCCCTGTTTCATTTAATGAAAGTAAACCCTATAAATTACGTTCCAGGAAATCCTGTAACATCACTTTTTGCTTTGATAATGGCTAAAATGAATGGTTCCACATCACGTGTCCCAAGCCCTTTAGCTCATATATTTAAAATGGTTTAGGTCGTTTGGCTGTCTGGGATATCGTGTCACATCTTGAATTGTGGTGCGGCCGGGCAAGGTCGTACATTTAAGCGGGTGTGAATCCCGCCTCGGAAGGATGGCTATCCACCGGGTAGCGAGTCCTTGGATCAACGGGGGTAACCCCTGCGATTAAGCGTAGGACAGCGAGCAGGCAGGCCGTAAGCCTTATGGTTGAAGGGATTGAGCCTCGAAAGAAGAAGCTGGGAGGGACGACGCCGTCACAATTTCGGAAGTCAACATGGACCGTGACGTTAATAGCAAGAAACGGTTTGCCTCCCCGGGGTCTGAGACCATGGCATGTTTGACATTGTGAATGTACGGCAACCCGGGAGGCCCTTTGCTTTCTTGCAGTGATGTGAGTATGCCGGACAACCGATAATAAAGGAAGGAAGGCAAATGAGGCAGGGGGAGTCGGATGGCATCGTAGTACCGAAGAAGGCGGGTAATGCTGCTGGAGGAAAGGATGCCACATAAGTAACAGTGTTGTGAGGAAACATCGGTTATGCTCAGAAATAACGAAACGGTGGAAACAAAATTGCAGCGCATAGCGGCAAAAGCGAGCAGCGATCCGAAGTGCAGATTCACCAGCTTATTTCATTTGGTGAATGTGGAATTGCTACGGTCATGCTTCCTGAAGCTTCGGAAAGACGCTGCTGCTGGTATCGATCAGGTAACGAAAACGGAGTATGGTACTAATCTGGAGGAGAACCTGACTGAATTGGTTGGGAGACTGCATCGGATGGCCTATATTCCGCAACCAGTGCGCAGAGTATTCATTCCCAAGCCGGGAAGTAAGAAACAGCGGCCATTAGGCATTCCGGCGCTGGAGGATAAACTGGTACAAGCAGGATTGACCCGGATACTTACGGCGATTTATGAGTCGGACTTCATAGATGACTCATATGGTTTCCGGCCAAACCGGGGATGCCACGATGCCTTGCGGGCATTGAGCCTTACGGTGGAAAATGGACCCGTCAACCATATAGTGGATGCAGATATCAAAGGATTTTTTGATAACGTTGACCATGAATGGATGAAACGGTTTCTGGAACACCGAATCGCAGACAATCGGGTAGTGCGCTATATCGTGCGATTTCTCAAGGCAGGGGTAATGAACGAAGGTGTGATTGAGGAAAGTGATACAGGAACTCCGCAAGGGGGAATTATATCACCCATCCTGGCCAACATCTATCTTCATTACAGTCTGGATCTGTGGTTTTGCAAAGTATTCCAAAAGACATGTTCTGGGTACAGCAAACTAATCAGATATGCGGATGATTTTGTGGTGTGCTTTCAACAGGAAACGGATGCCAAAAGATTCCACAAAGAGCTTGAGGAGCGATTAGCGAAATTTGGTTTGGAAGTATCGCCGGAAAAGACCAAGGTCATAGAGTTCGGGCCGCTGGCTGCAACAAAAGCCGAGCGACGCGGAAATAAGCCGGATAGTTTTGATTTTCTGGGATTTACACATTATTGCAGCCGGACGCGAGATGGAAGACGGTTTCGAATGAAACGGACGACGTCAAGGAAGAAGTTCAGTGCAGCAATCCGGAAATTCAAAGACTGGCTAAAAGAGAACCGAACGCTACCGACCCCGGATTTGATGGTAAAAGTGTCAGTTAGGTTGCAAGGCCATTATGCTTACTATGGCGTAACGGATAACTCAAGTGGAATAACTCGATATGCATATGAGGCTCGAAACTTGTTGTTCAAATGGTTAAACCGGAGAGGAAACCGAGGCCGTATGAACTGGAAAAAGTTCAATCGACTGTTGGAAAGATTTCCTTTACCGAAGCCCCAAATTCGAGTCAGTATGTGGAGGCAAAGAGTAAAACCGGAGCCATACAAGCAAATATACCTGTTTGCATAGCCGTGAAGTGTACTTATGGGG
>PIVM01000791.1 GCA_003353945.1 Gammaproteobacteria bacterium | reverse complement strand
TGCTAATGTTCCCTTCAGCCGTATTGCACAACGCCTTCAAGTGCCACGCATTGCCAACTGCAATCCTGTCTACCAAGTAAGCACATTATTTTTTCACTTTATGTTAATGGCTTTGCTGATTGTCGTCCTACCACCCTACCAACTTCCCACAGGCTATGCTGAACCTGAAGGATTTTGAAGACCTTTTCAGTGATGGCCTCAAGCAAATGAGTTCTTCTGATGTTGAATTTCTGAGTGGTTTGGAGCTTGAGTCTATGTTCCAAGCCGAAGAGCTGAGCAAGGGTGACAATGTCCCAGTAGCAAAAGCGATGGAAGGCCAGCAGCCTTTAGAAAATCTGGATCTCGCATTGGTGCTGCTACGTGTTGCTGATTCTGAGCTGCAGCGGAAAGATGGTATGAAAGGCGTGATGTGTTTTAACTCGAGGCTCTTTGATCAAAGCACAGTAGTCATGATCTTTGAATGTTATAAGAGCCTGCTGGAGATGGCAGTGGAAAACCCACACAAAGTAGTGTGGGAACTTCCCATGCTCATGCATGTTGAGCATCAGAGGCAGTTAGTTGAGTGGAACAAAACATCTGCTCCTTACCCTAAGCCTGGGTGGCTGGTGCACGAGTTTTTCCTGGACCAAGCCGAGGCAAATCCAAATGCAATAGCTCTGGCTGAGTATGGAGGTCTGAAGCGGAATATTTCGTATGAGGAGCTCCAAAGCATGGCGGAGAAAGTGGCAAGACAAATGCGAATATTGGGAGTTGAAGGTGACTCAACAGTTGGCCTACTTATGACCAATGACTCAGCTGAAGCAATTGCATCCATCTACGGTACGTAGGGCCTTCTCAAACTTGCATATCGGAGGAAAGTAAGACCACTGAT
>PIVM01000790.1 GCA_003353945.1 Gammaproteobacteria bacterium | reverse complement strand
GCTGTATGCAGAGTGTACATGCTGTGGTTTATTATGGTTCTACATCAACGTCGCCTGAGCATATTTCGGGTACTGCAGATCGACGCGATCAATTGTTGAACTTAGTCGGCTTATCGAGAATTGCAGGCGCTGAGCACAAACCTACTGGAAAAAGCGTTACCACTATATGGTGTTTGTTCCACCAACTGGATGAATCCAGACGAACCATAGTAGCGGCAAGGTCTGTATATATTTTACCCAAAGCTAATTTTTCAATTTTGGCAGTGTCAAAATTAAACTAGGCGGCGGTCACGGATTTTCACCCGGCAGAGATTTGATCCCCCCTACCCTTTTCAACTCAGAATGCAGAGGTAGGTGACCAACCTGGGGGCATTTTTGGGGGCATCTACCAAATCCTATTCACCATACCCCTCATCTCATAAGGGCTACAGCGCATGTTTCGATGATGCCTCTGAACCCGATTATCGCAAGGTACTCGGATTTTTTATTGCCTATCGTAAATCCCACTATTCATGCGGAGTGTATGTAACTGGGTATCTTTTCGATCAAATATCGTACATTTTATAATCACAGGCTAAATCCCTATACCGTATATCAAACATAGCCAGATCCTACGCTTGACCACTTGAGACCACGTAACCTGCACACCGGTGGAGAAAATTGACCGTTACTGATTCTCTACCTGTTTTGGTTACCGAATATCCGAGGCTTTAGCTCGTGTTTAATGGGCGAGTACTCACTAGCCATCTACCATATGTTCGGCGACAATTAGGATGTCCGGTTTGACGACAATTATCTTGGCCGGTTAGGTGTGATAATCGGTACCTTATTTTCCAGATGGAGAGTGAGGTGCCAGGTCAAAAAATCACCCG
>PIVM01000789.1 GCA_003353945.1 Gammaproteobacteria bacterium | reverse complement strand
GCTTTTGCATCTGTAGCCCTGATTCAGCACTGTCAGCGTAAGCACATCCGAGTAACATTGGTTTCGCGCTTACGTTTGGATGCCAGACTGTTTGACCCGCCCGGAGAACAACCAGAGGGCAAACCAGGGCCGAAACCAAAAAAAGGAAAGCGCCAGCCCAAACTTCACGAACGTCTGAAAGACCCGAACACCAAGTGGGTTTCAGTGGAACTGACTTGGTATGGGGGTGAAAAACGCAGCTTCGAAATCGCAACCGGAACAGCCCTTTGGCATCGCCAAGGATTGGACCCTGTTCCTATTCGCTGGGTCATGATTCGTTGTCCTGAGGATGACACATTCAAGCCTGAGGCTTTTTTCAGCTCCAAGCAGAACTGTGCTGCCAAAGACATTATCGAGTGCTACGTTCTTCGCTGGAGTATTGAAGTAACTTTTGAAGAAGTGCGAATGCACTTGGGCTTCGAAACGCAAAGACAGTGGTCTGACAAGGCCATTGCACGCACTTCACCCTGTCTGCTCGGTTTGTTCAGCTTAGTCGTTCTCATGGCCATCAAATTGCATCCTCAAAACTTACCTATTCAGCGCTGCAGTTGGTATATAAAAAAGGAGGCGACCTTTAGCGATGCGCTCTTTGCTGTCCGCATGCATCTGTGGGGCGTGGAGCAATTTACAACTTCGCCAGATTTCGCAGACCCTGTCCTAATTCCCGCTCAACTTTTCCGGGCTTTTCGCCAAATAGCCCTTTATTCGGTCTGAATTCAACCTCTCTCGGTCCTTTCAGCCACTTCTCATCCCTTTATCTGCCTGTTGCCAGGCCTGCCCTCTCAAGCAGGCTTGGTGATCCTGTACTTTTTTTGGCCAAAGTTGTGTCCGTC
>PIVM01000788.1 GCA_003353945.1 Gammaproteobacteria bacterium | reverse complement strand
TGTGTCTCCGTCTCATACCGTGTGCTTCCCCTGCAAGAGGGAAAGCGGTGGCAATTACAACGGCGGCAAGAAGAGCTTTAATCTTCGTAGATGAGACACTCTGGATCGCTTGGGTGGCGTTCGCAATAGAGCTCGATATAGGTCGGGTCATGGTCTTCACCTGGGTGGTTCTTCTGGTATCTCTCTAACTGCTCAAGTTCATCGGAGAGATGACGAGCACGTTGAGTCTGACCATTTGCGAGAGCATCATAAAGCTCTGTTGTGTCTTTGTCGATATGAGATTGGATGTCTTTCATGATGATGGTATCAAAATTCCATAGGGTCGGGGTTTTCGTTCAGGAGCCAACTGTCCCATTGAATAGATTCGTATGAATTTGGAATTGGTTCAAACCCTGAGGCTCTGAGAAAGTCCTTGATGTGTTCCTCAGCTTGTGACAGTATGTCAGTTTCAAACTGGACGGTGACATTAGGATCTGAGGGAAACTCAGAGTGCTTAGTGAGAGTGAATTTAGGCATTAGTTGGTTGCAGAGTTGTATGGAAGGACTGAAGATGGGAGGTGGTTCCTCTCACACTTCCTAAGGCGAATCACATTTGAAATGATACGACTTGGAACTATTTTACCTAATAGATCCCATTCTTCGTTGTCAATTAGCGCTCGAACCACCGTAGAGGACGAAAGACGCTCAATTGTTTTGGGAACCCAACCGTAGACACGATGAGCGGCAATGGCCAGTGAGTTTTGGTCTTCACCGAAAAAGGCGGTGACAAGGTTTGGTTCTTTCTTGCTGACTTGGTCAAAAAGATCGAAAGGATTCGATGCTTCAACAACAGTATAGTTGATTCCTAAAGGTTCCAATGCCAGGTCAATGACC
>PIVM01000280.1 GCA_003353945.1 Gammaproteobacteria bacterium | reverse complement strand
AAGCTGGTCTCACATTGCTGACGTTCACCTTAATCCTAAAAAATCGAAACATGTAACAGCAGAGAATCAGGCGGCATAAAAAATAAACTCTAGGCGACAACTCTCTTGAAATCCGCCGTTGGCAAGGCCATGAAACAGATAATGATTCTTTGAAGGCAAATGCCATTCGCTGGTTGCGAGCGGAATACGCCACTAAAACTGATGCGAGGAAAGACCTTGGCGTTCGTACAATTATTTCTGATTCATCGTTCTATGATTCACTGAAACTCATGAGTTTATTTGTACGACAAGCTGGGTATGAGGGCTTGCTGGTAAACCTCGACGAAATGGTCAATTTGTACAAGCTGAACAGTACCCAGGCAAGAACCTCGAACTATGAACAGATATTGAGAATACTTAATGACTGTCTGCAAGGAGGTGCTGAATATCTAGGATTTTTATTGGGAGGAACGCCGGAATTTCTCTTGGATCCTCGCAAAGGTTTATATAGCTATGAAGCCTTACAATCACGTCTTGCGGAAAATACATTTGCACAGAGAGCGGGGGTTATTGATTACTCTTCTCCAGCCCTTCATCTAGCAAGCCTTACTCCCGAAGAGCTTTTTATTCTGCTTAGAAATCTCAGGCATGTCTTTGCAGCAGGAGACCAAGAAAAATATTTAGTTCCAGATGAAGCGCTGGAAGCGTTCTTGATTCATTGTAGTAAGAAAATTGGAGACGCTTATTTTAGGACACCACGCAATACGATCAAGTCTTTCGTGGATATGCTTGCGGTGCTTGAGCAAAATGCCCAGATGTCGTGGAGCGATCTTATTGAGAAGGTCAATATTCAGGAGGAAAAAGTTAGTGATATGCCAGAACTTGAATCAACATCAGATGATGGGTTAACAAATTTCACTATATAAAATGAATGATGAAATCCAACATTTAGACTCCAGGATTCAGAAGTGGATCTATAAACAAGGCTGGGCTGATCTAAGGGATATACAAAAAGAGTCGATTGCCCCAATTCTTGGTGGTCAGACTGACGTTGTCATTAGTGCATCTACAGCGGCTGGTAAAACAGAAGCTGCCTTCTTACCTGCCTGTAGCGCAATTGTAGATAACAAAGAGGGATTTGGAATCCTATATATCAGCCCACTAAAGGCTTTGATTAACGATCAGTATCGTAGACTTGAAAGTTTATCCGAAATCCTGGACATGCAAGTTACACCATGGCACGGTGATAGCGCCCAATTAAAAAAACGAAAAGCAAAGCTCAATCCAGAAGGCATATTGTTAATCACACCTGAATCTCTAGAGTCCCTACTAATTAGAGAGTCTGGTTGGGTAAATGCTGCTTTTAACTCATTACGTTATATCATTATTGATGAGTATCATGCTTTTATAGGATTTGAGCGAGGCTGTCATCTACAAGCGCTTATGCACCGCCTGGAGTGTTTGCTTGATAGGCAGGATGATCCCATACCGCGTATCGCCTTAAGTGCCACGCTAGGTGACATGGATAGTGTGTTGAGCTATCTGCGACCGACAAAGTCAATTCCGTGTACCTTAATCACTGGCAAACAAACGCAAAGCTCACTCAAGATGCAGGTTCGTGGTTATGTAGATTCTGCTTCGAATGAGGCAGTTGATCCCGGTGAAGTAAATGAGCTGGCATTGAGTGCCGATCAAAAGATTGCCAAGGATCTATATGATTCCCTTCGTGGTGATTCTCATCTGATTTTTGCCAATAGTCGACATAGAACCGAAAACTTTGCTGTGATGCTAAGCGATCTGTGTGAAAAGAACTTCGTTCCGAATGAGTTCTTTCCTCATCATGGTTCTCTTTCGAAGGAATTACGTGTAGAACTCGAATCCAGACTTCAAAAAGAAACTCTTCCAACAACAGCCGTTTGTACAATGACATTGGAGCTGGGAATTGATATTGGGAAAGTGCAATCTGTAGCCCAGGTCACTGCACCTCATTCCGTAGCAAGTCTTCGCCAGCGTCTGGGCCGTTCTGGGCGTCGGGGTAATCCGGCAATACTTCGGATGTATATCTCTGAAAATGAATTAACATCTGATTCTAATATTATCGACAAACTACGAATCCAATTGCTACAGAGCTTGGCAATGATTCGCCTGCTCTTGAGTGAAAGGTGGTATGAGCCATCTGATACTGATTTATTCCATTTTTCGACGTTACTACATCAAATTCTGGCCGTTATAGCTCAATGGGGTGGTGTTCGGGCTGATCAACTTTGGTCACTACTATGTAAGTCTGGCCCTTTCGGTAAGGTAACCATCGATCATTTTAAAGAACTGCTCTCGCACATGGGAGGTATAGGTCTGATCTCCCAACTGGGCAGTGGAGAATTGGTGTTAGGTGTGGCAGGTGAAAAGCTGGTTGATCATTACACTTTTTACGCTGTTTTCAAGACACCTGAAGAATACCGCATTATTGTAGATGGAAAATCACTTGGTACGTTGCCGGTCGATTCATTGCTTTTGCCAGACCAGCATATTGTATTTGGAGGTAGGCGTTGGAAGGTAAAGGAGATAGATGTTGACAAGAAAACCATTTTTGTTACCCCTGTGAAGGGCGGCAAGCCTCCCAAATTCGGAGGTGATGGAATGTCAGTTCATGATCGTATCCGCCAAGAAATGTTCAAGATTTATAAAGTTGGTGATTACAGAATTACTGTAGGAGAGACCAGGCTTGAGTATTTGGATGGAATTGGTAAAGATCTTTTTTTGGAAGGACTCAGATTCTTTAAGGATTCGTGTCTAGAAAGAAATTGCATAACATCGCACGGAAGACATGTTTATATCATACCCTGGATGGGGGATAAGCTTGTTAATACATTTGTCGTTCTTCTCATTAGAGTCGGCTATAAGGCGGGTGCCTTTGGCGGAATTGTTGAGATTGAAAATGCCAGCAAGAGTGAAGTAATCGAATGCTTGAATCGTATACTTACTGAACCAGCTCCTACAAACACGGAGCTGGCTGATCTGGTAGTAAATAAGGAAACAGAAAAATATGATTATCTACTTCCAAGTTCGCTTCAAAGTATAGGTTATTGCGCCAAGGCTTTTGATATTGACAGTACAATCGCATGGATATCTGAGGCTAAAAAATTTGATTTTTTCTAGCTACGGACAAAACAATTGGAGGGCAAATCGTGAGCAGGATAAATGTATCCCTATCCTTAACTTTACATATCCGTAGAAGTAAGCACAATAATGATCGATTTCCCAATGACTTTATATTCCAGCTGGATAAATAAATACGAAATCTTGAAATCACAATGTGACTTCAAGTTGGGAGGGCAACGAACCTGCCCTCAGAAGAGGACAGTCTTCACAAATCAATTCCTTGCGATGCCTTTTTCTGCCACGCTAGATCCCTCCTGTCATATGCCACTGTTGTACTCACATCACTGTGTCCTGCTAGCTGCCTCACGGTATTCAAATCAACCCCGCTTTCCAGCAGTTGGGTGATGACCGTTGCCGCTGTTGATCGGCTCATTCATCACGCCAGTATCATTGAACTGGAAGGTGAAAGTTACCGCAAAGCACACCAACTAGCCAAAAACAGTTCAAGCAGGAGTAAGACA
>PIVM01000279.1 GCA_003353945.1 Gammaproteobacteria bacterium | reverse complement strand
ATCTGGGACGGGAGACATTTTGCCCTTGCCGGAGCTGGTTCGCAGAAGTGCGGCAGCTGGATAGGGCTTTTGCTTAAGCTATGCTTGCACTGTATTGCCCCGGATTATTGAGAAGTTACAGTTAAATAAGCTAACACTTTGAAATTGCAGGTATTTGATGTTTATCAAAATTATTTATACCCGTAACTATTTACACAACATAAGTCCGGATCTGCATGGGGGGTCTGGCGTAATCTGGGTTCCTGCCATTACTGCTTACCAGATCGTATCAAGTAATTCGCTCGCTCGGAGGTTTTGATCGGCTGTTACGAGCTGAGCATTTTGTATCACTGATGTAGCAGCAATTATTCTATTGGCAGGATCATTATTGATTTCTGAGCCAAAGTTAACTGAAAGTTCTGCAATTTCTGGTGAAATTGATTGAACGGAAATATTCCTTAATTGAAGGAGTAAATTTAGAAAATTTGCGGGAGTCGAATCTACTTCAATTCGTCGCTTTTTGATTAGCATCGATATTTCCCAAATAGAAATATCAGAAATAATTAAAGCATTACGCCTGTCTGCTTTATCTATCGCGGATTTAGCCTTAACAGAAAGCTCGGATGGATCAAGTGCATCCCATATAATTGCGCATGTATCCATCAGAATCATGACAAAGCATCCCAATCACTATCAACAGGGCTGGTAACATCATGAATCTTTGCCGAAGAAGCAAGAGCTTTCAATTTTTGCCTTGCTTGCTCTTTCTGGTTTGCAGGGGGCGCTATAGTTGCAAGTAGCTTGCCATTCGAAGTTACGGAAATCTGCTCCCCAGAGTTTGCTATTTCTAAATATTTCAATAGGTTGGCTCTGAAATCGCTAATATTGATAGTTTGCATTTTGGGATCCATGAAACTTATTGTACAATCGAATGGTACAAGTATATAGTCAAGAGCATAACAAGGCAAAGCTCGTGCCGAGATAAATCCGAAGTCTTGGGATGAAAATTTTATTTTCGGAAATTGATTATTGTTACCCAGTGGGTGCGTATTTAGACAGGTGCTTAATACTAATCCCGCCATGGCCAAAGCCTAGCCAGCAGGTCAGTAGTGAACCTCGGGTGCGACACTGGTAACAGTGTGTGCGAAGCAAGAGGGGAGCGAGAGTATAGGCCATCTACTGAGCCCCGAAATATTGTATAGTTGTGGTCCATTTGGATAGCCATCGACGGATGGGAAAGCTGACGATTTGCTTTGTTTCGGAAGGCTGTAGTCTCGAACACGACATGGCAAGTGTTTGCGACACCACCGGGGTCTGAGAACATGGCATGTACTTAAAGGGGTAGCTCGGGAACTCGGGTATGACATGTTGATGAATCGCACGACAGGAGATACATTGGGATCACTAACTGTCTCACTAAAACTTTGTCAGCTAAGTGAACAAGCAAGGGGGCATCCAGACAGGGTGTTCACAACGCTACATCATTTGATTGACGTTGACTTTCTAAGGGAAGCTTACCACCGCACTAACAAAAAGGCGGCGGCAGGCGTTGACAAGGTAACGGCCAAAGAATATGCGGCTAACCTTGAACAGAACTTAGAAGACCTCTATCACCGCTATAAAGCGGGGAGCTACGTAGACCCGTTTGTGAAGCGTGTGTGGATAGACAAAGAGGATAACAGTCAGCGGCCGATCGGCATTCCAGCTTTTGAAGATAAAATATTGCAAAAGGCAGTAGCGATGCTTCTGTGTGCCATTTATGAAATTGACTTTCTTGATTTCTCCTATGGTTTCAGGGAAAAGCGTAGCGCGCATGATGCAATCAAGAGTTTGCGGGATGCCTGTTTCAAGGAGAAAGTTAGCACTATCATTGATGCGGATGTCAGCAAATTCTTTGACAACATGCCACATGATCGTATACGAGATATACTTCGTCTGCGAATGAATGATGGGAAGATTATGCGTCTTATCGGCAAGTGGCTAAAGGCGGGAGTGCTTGATAAGGGCTGTGTGCATTCGGGTCGCCGCAAGGTGGTACGATTAGCCCCGTCATTGCTAATATATTTCTCCATCATGTTCTTGATGAGTGGTACGCAAACCAAGCAATGCCAAAACTGACTGGTCGAAGCTTCCTGATAAGGTATGCTGATGACTTTGTTTTGGGTTGTGAGTTCGAAGTTGATGCTCATCGCCTGATGGCGGTGTTACCAAAACGCTTTGAGAAGTTTGGTCTGACGATCCACCCAGAAAAGAGCAAAATGATATGCTTCAAAGGGCCGAGTAGATTCTCAGCCAAAAGTGGGCCTGGCACATTCGACTTTCTCGGATTCACCCACTACTGGGGCATGTCTAGAAACGGTAACTGGGTTGTCAAACGGCAAACGATGAAGAAAAGACAGGCGCGTGCGATGCACAACTTGTATATCTATTGTCGAAACAGCAAACATGATCCGATCAAGGAACAGTATCGAAAGCTATGCGAGAAACTCCATGGGCTATACAATTTCTACGGGATATGTGGAAATTACCGTCCTTTATTGGTGCTATACGAGCATGTTAGGATATGCTGGCGTTGATGGCTTGGCCGTCGAACGAGAGACGGTTATATTAGCTGGAAGAAGTTTGAGAAGTTTCTGCTGGTGTGGAAGCTTCCCAGGCCCAGAATAACTAAAATGGTGTAGTGGGGTTTGTCAGGTACATTGTCATATGTTGGAGTGGTGCCTGCTTCAACTACCGAGGAACCGGATGACGCAAGGGTCACGTCCAGATCTGTGAGGGCGGCTCTTACCCGAAAGCATCGCCCCTGCTGGGCTGGACCTCGCTCCGCTCGGCCGCTGATGTCAGGCGTTAGAGTGTCAAGCGAAGCTTGGTGCATCTTGCAGGGTGGAAGTCCCTGTCGGGTAAGGTCTAGCCAGCCACCCGTATCGAGTGTTGCGTCTGTGGCGGAGTGGGTGGAATTTCCTGCGAACAAAGCAGTCGAAGCGTACACAGAGAATCATGTAGGCCGTAGGGGAGATCGCGCTCCCTGAGAGTTGATATAGTTCCAAAATCGCAATTGTTTCAGTCGCTGAGGGTTTTAACGCCTTCCGAAAGCAATACAAGACCATCCGATAAAGGTGAGGATGTGAAGGGCTGGCGGAGTTAAGTAAAACTGTGGCATGTATGAAGAGATGCACACAAGAACTTGGGATGTTCCATAGGTTCATCTTGATGGTTTATTCAAAGCAGTCAGTGTTAAAGACACAGAAGGTACAACCGGAAACAGAATTGGGCACGTGCTGTGAATAAACAACTTAGGAAACAGGGTAGTGGAAATCAAGATCGAATGATGATTACCGTCATGGGAAAGTCATTAAGCTATGGGATGCGGATCACACATAGTACTCCGAGGTGGGGAGAGCCTACTACATGGGGAAGGATGGGGGCGCCTAGTCGTGACAGAAGTACGTAGCTCGCAAAGGAAACTCATACCGGACAAAGCTGGACTGGGTAAATATGAGCAAACCTCACTGCGGGGAATAGCAAATACAGCTAAAGTAAGGAGTGCCAACTTAAGGACTTCCAGGTTTGGTATTTTCTTAGCAGTTCTGGCTGGTGCGGAAGCGAGTATGACTGAGGAGCCTCGT
>PIVM01000278.1 GCA_003353945.1 Gammaproteobacteria bacterium | reverse complement strand
GAAGAACCCAAGAAAAGCAAAGGCCAGGGAAGGAAGGAAATGCTGGCAATGTGGTAAGACAGGGCACCTAAAGCAAGACTGCAGGAACGCAGGAACAGCTGAACCAGGAATGGCTGCCGTGGCGTTCACAGCAGACAGGGGTGCAAACGAAAACATAAATTACGTAGATTCGGCCTGCTCCGTGCATATTGTATCGTCCCTGGACCTGTTAGACAAGGTGCAAACAATTGAAGAACGAGCGGTGCAAAGTGCAGGAGGGGAGCTAATCAAGCTAACGCACAGAGGCACCAGAGTAATCAATACTAAACAAGGCCCACTAAGTTTAGCAGAAACTTATTATTGCCAAAGCATGCGGTATAACTTAGTAAGCGTCCCCAAGCTGGCCGACAAAGAGGTCGAGGTAAGATTCTCACCAGGGGAAGCCTATCTTCAAAAGGGAAATGTAAAAATTTATCTCACCAGAAAAGATGGACTATGGACGATACCAGAAATGGAAAAGCCCATAGCAGCAAGCCTGCGGATGAGCAGAGGTGGAGCACCATTGAACGACGTAACTTGGCATGAACGTTTAGGACACCCCAGCAGGCAGAAAACGCTAGAAATGATACATGCAGGAACGATCCCGAGCACGGTAAAGCCGATCAACCCGGATAGTTGCAGTGTGTGCCGGACCACAATACCATCACGGAGACCAATACCATCCGAAGCGGAAAGAAGCGGCCAGACAACTGTCCAGGTGGACTACATGCCGATGGGACGTGAATAAAAAGGTTGGAGAGGTGAAGTAGGGGCCTATGTCTACAGTCACAGGACAAACAAGATCATCAAAGCCTATCCAACAACGTCTGCCAACACACATGATGCGGTATCGACACTGGATCATTACCTTACTCACGTTGCGCCATATTTTATACAAAAGGTAACTTGTATTCAAACAGATGCAGGAAGCCAATTCGTGGCGGAAGAATGGAGCAGAAGGTGTGCTAAAGGCGGTGAAGTTAGTAGAACGTGCCCAATTGACCACCAGGCCATGAATGGCCAAGTGGAACGAGCCCAAGGCATCTTAGGCGGAGTAATGAGAGCACTGCTGAAAGCCAGAGACTCGCCAACCAAATACTGGCCACTGGCAATGGAGACTGCCGGATATATACTAAACCGAAGCCCCCACAGCGCGCTCGGAAACAAGACACCCCTAGAGATAGGAACGAAAGTAAAGCCAGATGCAAGCAGGATGAAGGTGTTTGGCTGCCTCGCGCACGTCCAGATCCCCAAGATGCAGAGAAAAGGAAAACTTAGTGACACTGCATGGAGTGGCGTAATGGCAGGTTATTCAACTAATTCGCCTGAATGGTTAATTCTGGACCTAAGAACAAGGAAAATAAGAAAAGGGTACTCGGTAACGTTTAACGAAGCGGCAAGCGGATTTGAGCGAACGCAAAGGAAGAAATGGCATGTGCCAGCAATGCCTGATAAAGATAAAACAAATAATGAACCAAAGGAGTACACACCAGATGCGGGACAACGAGATGTGGAAATGAGGAACACGGATCGCGAGTCGCCTGATAACAGCTCGACGAATAGCCCCAGCGCGCACGAAAGCGATGACTCCAGTTGGGAGGGGATAGAGACTACGAAGTGAACGATAAGGCGCACGAAAGTCACCGCAGGAGCACCAGGGCGAGCCGAAAATTCGACCCTAACCACATGCCGTCAGGGACTCTGGAAATGGAAAGATTAAGAAAACAAATAGGAGAAGATTCTTCGGAAAGTGAGTGTGAATCCCCCAGTGCCTCCACCGAGGAGCCGGAAGGTCCCGCCGACCAAGGTTTATGCATGGCATTAACATCAAACGATGTGAACCTACCTACCTCATGGAGGCAAGCCATTCTTACACCAAAGTGGGAAGACGCTATGGCAAAAGAAGTTGATGAATTAAGAAAGAAAGATGCCTGGGAACTAGTGCCAAGGCCAGCAAACGTGAAAGTCTTACCGGGTGTATGGAGCTTCCGCATCAAGCGGGACGAGAACGGGGATGTAACCAAGTACAAGGCCAGATGGTGCGTTGATGGTTCCAGAGAAGGATTCCTTCGTCCACCTGAGAACACATTTTCGCCAGTGGCGGAACTGCCCACCATCAGGGCCATGATCGCAATAGCTGCGAAAAACGGCCAAGTCATCCTCCAGGCGGACTTTCCCAACGCGTACGTGAATGCAGAAATAAAGGAAGACGTATATGTGCACCAACCAAAGGGTTTAGAAGAGAAGGACAGCGACAATCACGTCTGCAAGCTGAAAAAGGCATTGTACGGGTGCCCAATTAGCGGGAAGAGATGGAATGAAACGTTAGAAACTGCCATTTTATCGTTAGGATACAGTCAATCTAAAATCGACCACTGCTTCTTCTACAGGGAAGAGAACGGCATCCGGGACCTATTACTAATATACGTAGATGACCTGTTGGTAACAAGCAGTGCAGGGACAGACAGAGCGGAACTAATGTTGGACGAGCTAAGTAAAATATTCGAGATAAAGAAACTGGGGAAGGCGAGACACATACTAGGACTTGGAATACACCAAGGAGACGACGGGATCTTCTTGGAACAGTCGGCCTACATTACATCTATCCTGGAGGAGGCCGGGTATTCAAACGCAAAGATGCGCAATACGCCTTGGGACACCCACTTAAAGGAAAGTGCAGAAAAATTATGTCATGACGAAGTCAAAGTGTTCAGGAGGATCCTAGGCCAACTTTCATACCTCGCAAATGGCACCAGACCCGACCTCGCATGGGCAGTGAATAGAACAGCATCTGGGATGGCGGCACCCACCAAAGGTAAGTGGGAACGTATCAAAAGGTTGCTGAGATATCTGAACGGCACGAAAAACCTCGGACTATGGTACCGACCGAGGAGTGAAGGAGCAAAAGTGGAAACATACGTGGACTCGTCCTTTGCTGCAGACAATAATAAAGGGAAGAGCATTACGGGATACATCGTGTACGTTAATGGTGGGCCGATAGCATGGAAAAGCCACCTGCAGGATACAGTAGCAGACTCACCAAACGCTTCGGAGTACATCGCCCTGTACGAGGCAGCAAAGGAGTCTGTGAGTTTGCATAACCTGCTGAACAAGGCCGGACTGAAGTTAGAAGGTACGTGTTTAGTGCACGAAGACAACGACGGGTCCCGGAGGTTGGCAATGTGCGGCATGGGGCAGAAGAAGGCAAGGCACTTGGACACCAAATACCACTACGTCCAGGAACTCTGTAAGCTGGGCAAAGTAAAAGTGGCGAGGGTGGCAACGAAGGATCAGCCGGCAGATCTGCTTACCAAAGGCTCACACACCGGGAAGACGCATGAACATTTGCTGAAGAAACTCGGAGTTGTGAACCAAGCATGAAATGCCTGGTTCAAGGGGGTGGTGTTACGAGAGAGGTTTCTCCCTCTCGTGCAGATGAAGGACCTACCGACGAAAAGAGCAAGTTGGGTCAAGTACGAATGATATAGTTCTACTCATATTCCTAGCATGTGGTGAAACAGTGCTTATATTATCGGACATAGGATGTTACCTCTTAGGATGTTACACATTAGGTAGTTTGAATAAGTT
>PIVM01000787.1 GCA_003353945.1 Gammaproteobacteria bacterium | reverse complement strand
GTTAAGCCAGTCAACTACTGAACGTTGACCAGCGCGGTACATGATGTGCTTGATCTCATCGTTGGGACCAGCACTTAGTGGTGGGAAAGTTTCATCCATCTCATTAAGGATGGCGTTAGCCTGAAGACCTAATGCTTCAAGCGTATTGAGGGAGGTTGACATTTGAGTGTTCAAAGAAAGCTGGCATTCGGGCTGATTGTGTGTAGGAAAGTTCAGGTGCCTTTCCCTCATACATAAGCCGATCACTAGAGTTGGTCCAAAAATTTTTAGCTAAAAATCTATCGCCCTGAGTATTTTTACTTAGTGGTTCCATAACCCAATGAATAGTGGCTTTCCGCAACTTATCTAATGATTGTGAAGGCTTTAAATTAAGCTCTGCACAAACTAACGAGTTACACGCGACATGTATTTGTTCATCTCTGCTGATGTCAGCTGATACCGTTCGCATACCAGCATCACCGTTAGCGCGTAGAAAGGGCAGTAGTACGAAGAAAATCGCACGTTCGGCCACCATCGCTTTGAGGACAGTGTGATCTTTATGCGCCTCCCAAGCATCTCGAAGGGCAATTGCCTCTCTTTCTGCTTTCTCATTAACGCCGTAAGCATTGGCGATGTAATTGAGAGCCACGTCGTGGTTAATCTCATCCCTGACATTGGATTCGAGTAACTCCCGTGCCATTTCTGGAATTTCAGTGGTAAGGGCATCATTGATAAAACTGCCGACAGGCAACTCCATGTGTCGTAAGGCGAGCACACGATGGATAGCCTCCTCCGCTCCCTCCTTCACTACACCAGCAGTAGTCTGTACTGGTGTCCATTTTCTTTTCCTGTCTTGTAGCTTCTGATAAGGGTTCATTCTGCACAATCGCAATCTGGT
>PIVM01000786.1 GCA_003353945.1 Gammaproteobacteria bacterium | reverse complement strand
CCTATGTTGCTCGCTGAATATGAAACACTTCTCCATGGGGAATCCAAGGCAGCTTAAAAGTATTTCTGCAAATTTATTCCGTTAATCCTAAATTCTACTCATATTCAGTTTGAGCTCACTGACTGCCTTAAGCTCCGGCCTTCGGCCTCCACTTAAGGCAGCAAAAGAACCCGGCGTTACATGCTAGCGAAATAACTCGCTATGGCTTCCAATTCTAGCCAGTCGGAGAGCGTCTGATTCAACTTTGTAAATTAATACTAAGTCTGGCTTAACATGGCAATCGCGATAATTTTGCCAGTTTCCAGATAAAAGATGATCGACATATTTTTCAGGTAATGTTTCGCCAAGTTGTAATTGCTTTATGACATGGCCAACTTCAATTACATCAGGTATCGGAAGTTTCGCTATTTTCTTAAAGTCTTTTTTGAACTGAGTGGAGTATTCAAGCTTAAGCATCATTCAGCTTACCGATATTTAAATCATTGAATAATTCTTCAATATTTTGAGCTGAGTTACCCTGTCCAGATTCAAGCTCGGTTATGGCTGCAGCAGTTATCGTATTAGGTTTTTTTGCTTTAAGCTCAAATGGAATACCGCCATAATTAATCACGGCTTTGGCAAATAGCTTTATTGCCTGGGAAGTGCTTAATCCCATATCTTCACATACGCTAGTGAACGCTAACTTAGTATCATGGTCAATTCGGGTGCTTAGCATTTCGGTTTTCATAATGTTAACTAAACCTTAAGTTTTGTTTTACAATGTAATACAAAGTATAGCAAAATGCATGTAACAAGGCCAAGCAATCTGACTCCGCAAACTGTCACTCAAATTGCGGAGCAATTTAAGCGCCAGCTTGCTACGCAGTTGTTGGCGGCGTTAG
>PIVM01000785.1 GCA_003353945.1 Gammaproteobacteria bacterium | reverse complement strand
TGTGTTCTCTGTGGTGAAAAAATGGAGATGGGTTTCACCATTTTACTGGTTGCGTTATTGAAGTCTTGTATGCAGGATGCAATCAAATATATGTTTATATATCATCTAGATGCTTGGAACCAAAAACCCTACAAGGCTTTATTATAAGCTCTATTTATAGCGCTTTGAATTGCCAATTACGAGGGAAGAATCAATGAGACGCTGCACTAGCATGTTGTAAAAGGCAGGAAAACGGGGACCCAGGAAAGAGCGCGCATTTAGGCGCGCGTAATTCTACCGCAGGCTCTACAAATTTATGTTAAGAAACAGCTCTACTCTGTAGTTATGGTCAATCCATCATGTGAGCTAATGATGAAATGAACGATACGATCAGACGAGAAAAAGCAGCTTAAGAAATGGAAGCGTGTTTGGAAGCTGAAGTTAATCGAAGAAATGAATCCAGACTGGCAAGATCTTTGGGAGGAGATTTGTGCATAGGGATTGGGATTGGGATTGTGTCGTTGGGTAATTGGAGAACACAGAGGCTGCGGTAGGGGGTAGCGGCTTTGCCGCACCCTCATCCTAACCTTCTCCCAGTGAGAGAAGGGATTGTTTAGCGTTTGCGACACCCTCTTTCACGGGGATGGCGTTAGCTTTTAACAACCACAGCGATAATGTAATGTCAGCTCCTGGCAATTTTTCCCGATCGCTTTCTCTAAAATATTGCCCGTCGCTGCAACGTCATGCTGGAACCTATTTTGAAAACTGCAAGGTCGAGTTCGTACTTAGGGCCGCGGAAATAATAAATTTTCCAATTAGGCTTGCTTCCTGCTCCCTCACCTTCGTTGTTCAAATGGTTACATATTCCAATATACCCAAAACGTTGCACGGGGCAGGCTCTGC
>PIVM01000277.1 GCA_003353945.1 Gammaproteobacteria bacterium | reverse complement strand
TTCGTGCTGGATTTGGGGGGTTCCAACCTGCGAACCGGTGTGATCAACCTAGAAAACGGCAGCGAAGAGTTAATCGCGCAATCCCCAAAAATCAAAATGCCCTGGCAAAGAAACGTCCCTTTTGATCAGGAACGTTATCTGGATATACAGGCCACGGCACTGGCGGAATTGAATTGCCGCGAGAAACTACCGCTGGGCTATTGCTTCTCATATCCAGCCGAGCCCACCCCCGACCGGGATGTGGTCCTGCTGAAATGGGCCAAAGGAATTGATGTCCCAGGAACGCTGGGGCAGAAAATGGGGCAACTCCTTCTAAATCACTTGATTAAGCACTTTCCAGAAGTGCACTGCACCGGCCTGACTGTTGTTAACGATACGGTAGCTGCTCTGATCGGGGGCATGGACAGTGCGACAGAAACATCAACCATCGGACTCATCGCAGGCACCGGCACCAACATGGCCGCTGCCATAGACCCGGTCCATATTCCCAAAATAGCGGTTCCATGTGTGGAAGCCGGCCTACTGCCCGTCAATCTTGAATCAGGTAATTTTTCCCCAGCACACCTGACCGCATGGGACCAAACAGTAGACCGGAATTCAAACAATCCGGGGGAGCAGCTGTTTGAAAAAGCAGTTTCAGGAGCTTATCTGGGGTATCTTTTTAAAGCGCTTTATCCGGACAGCGATTTTGATGGAACTCAGGGAGGTGCAGAACTGGTAAAGATTCTGAACAGTCCGAACCAGTACCCGGCAGAGTGGGCAACCTCTGCTGGCGCCATATACAATCGTAGTGCTGATCTGGTTGCGGGCGCCCTGGCCGGATTGATCAAGTTGCTTTGGAAACTACAGAATCAACGCAGCGTCAGAATCGTCGCAGAAGGGGCACTCTTCTGGGGAGAGATAAATGGGCGGTATCAGTACCGCGACAGAGCTGAATCCACACTTAAGACGATCCTATCCAGCTTCAAACTCGATCATCTCACTATTGATTTTATCAAAAGAGATCATGCGAACCTGGTTGGCAGTGCCATCGCTGCGTTGACTGATTAACGTATCGCAACTATGGGTCGGCTCATAAATTAGTCAAGTATTTCGCCAGAAACACGTTGCTGACACATTCTGTTTGTAAAATGTCCAGTGCTTTTGGTACTTCAGGGTCGGCTAATAAATTAATTCACATTCTGCTTGCAAAACGTCCAGCTTTTAGGACTTTTGCAAATAGATTATGTGAAGTTATTTATTAACGATCCCTATGTAAATAGATTATGTAAAGTTATTTTTTAACGATCCCTGAGCATCACATTTCGAGAACCGCAGGGACTATGATTCCCGATCAGCAAATACTGGCGGACGTTTCTCGAAGTTGGCCATCACAGCCTCTATCTGATTCGCTTTACCGATGACAGCTCGCTGCAACGTTTCTTCCAGTTGCAAACCGGATGCGGCACCGGCACGCCAGGCCTCCTCCAGTAGCTGTTTCCCCTTGGAAATCGCATCAGGGGATTTCCCGACAATTTCACTTGCCATTTTGGTTGCTTCCGCCAGCGGATCTTCGCAAACCCGTGTGATGAGCCCCAGTTCAGCCGCCTCAGCTGCAGAGACAATTCGGCCTGTAAAGAGCAGTTCCTTGGCCACATCAAGTCTTACCAGATCACACAAAGTCTGGGTCGCTGACATATCGGGTACTAAACCCCACTTGATCTCCATAACCGACATTGTCGTGTCAGGTGCTGCCAGGCGAATATCTGCTCCCAGTGAGATCTGGAGACCTCCTCCGTAAGCCACACCATGCAAAGCGGCGATCACCGGCACCGGTACCTGCTTCCAGATATATGCCACTTGCTGCGCCATGTTTGCAGGTGTATTCTCGGCTCGTTCAAACAGATTCACACCTCTCTCTTTATCTGCCATCCGCTGAAAATTTGCGAAATCGAGACCGGCGCAAAATCCTTTTCCCTCCCCATGTAGGACAACGACACGGATGGACTTGTCCTGCATAACAGTCTCTCCCACCTCAATAATTTTCTGAAACATCTCAATACTAAGCGCATTATATTTCTCAGGGCGATTCAACTTTACAAATCCGATGGTGTCCTTGACTTCCAATGTGACTAACTCAGACATTTGTTCTCCTTATGTTATTTTATTACGCCAGGTTGCTGAGACGCAGGTTTTAAAAGTTCTGTCAGGATGATATCAGCTCTCATTTGATGATCACCTTACCTGATCTGTAGGCAAAAAAAAAGCTCCCCCACCCAAAAAAGGTAGAAGAGCTCTTTCAATTTTAATCCAAATCGATAAATCGACTAGAATTCAACGCGCATACCAGCCGCTACTGTGGTTGTTCCAGTATCAGTAGCTGTGTCATCATCCTTTTCTGTTGTTGCCAGATAAGAGGCCCACAGATCGGCGATTCCAACTTTATTTGAATAGGTCAGGTTGGTATGAGTTTTAGCCCCTTTATTTGCAGTTCCGTTATCATTAGTTGCTGTTCCAGCACCAATTGAGACCCCGGAAGCATCACTCAAGCCCAGGTCAAACCAGAGTTCCATCATGGTGTTTTTATCAGCTTCAGCACCAGCTGTTCCGTCTGTCTTAGAGTTGCTTTCATAGTTGAAGGCAACACCCATCTTGTCGCTGATCGCATAACCAACACCCAGAGCAAGGGCACTGAATTTTTGACCATCATATGCGCCATCCACTGTACCTACACCTACGGAATCAACCTTAGAACTCGAGGAGATATATTGAACACCCAGATCAACAGCACCAAACGTATTGCCATACTGCAGACCAGTAACAGTCTCATTACGAACGTTGGTAGTACCAGAATCATAGTTATTCAGACCAAGAATTACTGTCAGTCCCACGTCCTTCAGACCCACTAACAGGTGATCAGCTACATCTGTGGTTTGAAGAGTCTCACCTACCCACCAGCCACTATAAATAGGGCCGACGCCATATGCCATTCCCTTTGAAACACCGTAAGGGGCGGAATGACCCAGGGTAATGGCCACACTCTCATTTTCCAGGGTAATTTTCTGTTCAAGTATTGTCGGATTGACAGCATCACTGGTAGCATCAGTATCAGAATCGAGATCCATGTTCTGAAAAGCAGTTACTGTCCAGGCTCCACTGGTAGCACTCAAACTGGCACCAAAACGGCCGTCAGCTTTCATTTGCATTGTTGATGTACTGTCTTTGACAGCAACTTGTTCCACCCAGGTTCTTACCCGACCATTAACAGTGGCTGCAACATCAGCTGCAATAACAGGTGCACTTACTGAACAGGCCGTTGCCACGATCAAGTAATTTTTTAACATTCTTTTTAACATTTTTGCTCCTATTAAGTATCTAATGATATTCACACTTGTGAACATGCTGTTATCTGTTTTCTTAACTGCAAAACAATGTTCAAAACTCCTGTCAGTCGCTTAAAAGAATTCCCAGCAGCGATGGAATTGCGACGGACGAAAGATACCGGAAGCAAAGAATCAAACTTCTGTGTTTCCCGGTGGCTTACTGGTAATGTTCTGTCAGGATGATGTCAGCTACTAATTGATAATCACCTTACCCGAACCGCAGGCAAAAAAAAAGCTGCCCCACCAAAAATTGGCGGGCAAGCGC
>PIVM01000114.1 GCA_003353945.1 Gammaproteobacteria bacterium | reverse complement strand
GTTGTTCTTATGATGAATTGGTTAAACGTAGAACAGGCCGCAGTCTACTTGGGCTATAAAGTGAATACGCTGAACCGTGCACGCTCAACAGGCGTTCTGGCCGGTAAAACCGGACCGCAGTATGTGAGACGGGGCATTCGAATCCGCTATTGTACGGATGATCTGGACGCGTGGATGAACAACTTTAAGAAAGTCACCAACACCGCCATGAGTAACTGACGTACATACACCGTGCACCACATCTACATAACCTGCTCCGGCAGGTTTTTTTATGCCCAGGTTTTATGTGCCTGTCATCTCAACATTCAAACAAAATACCGGGTCAAAAAACTTTTTTGGTGCACGATAGGTGCACGCTAAAATCTTTTCAAAGCACAAACAAAAACAGCGAACCGATTAGATTCGCTGTATCTGTATGATTTACATCATATTTTAAAGTGGCGTCCCCTAGGGGGTTCGAACCCCTGTTACTGCCGTGAAAGGGCAGTGTCCTAGGCCTCTAGACGAAGGGGACGTTTTCCCAACTGCTTTCGGCGTATGCCGTAGGAGGCGCGGATATTAATTAGCTTGGGCATGTGAGTCAAGTACCTATGTGAAAAATATGGATCTTCTTTGCATTCGTGCATTTTATCCAACACATTCTATCGATTATTACCAAAAACCAACCTTTTCTTGCAGTTCGTTGCAACTAACCAACGGCCCTGCTGTTAAGATAAAAACAGTTTGGGGTAAAAACAGCTCAATTTCTGAAAAAATCGATTCGGAGACTATACTTAGAGCTGATGTCAATAAGATACATCGTTTTTCGGGGAACTGAATGACCACTGAAACCATTATCTTTCTCATTATCGGCGGTCTGCTTGTTTTCGTGTGTTCCGGCTTTGTCATCCACACAATCGAACACAATCGCAAGGAAAGGCGGCGTCTTGAGCTCATGTTACGGAAAAAGTCCTCCAACCTGCACTATATGTTGGAACATTTCCCTGTCACTTTTTTAGGGAGTGACTTGCAGATTCTGATATGTAAGAGCCTACTTGATGTGTATGAGCAACTTACAAGGCTTACCCCTCGAGACAAACGAGTTTCAGACCAAATCACACAAATTACACAAAAACTACAAAATCTAAGCAAACAGAACACAGCTCAACAACACCAGTCACTTCAAAATGCCGCACAAATTGCGGAAATCAAGGGCATGCTCAATATGCTGAATAACTTTGTTGGCCGTCTGCAGTCTGAAAAAGCCATTACGCGTGATCAGGCAACCAACTACACTCAGCAACTGCAAATGCTACTGAATCAAACAGCTGTTGATTCTTATGCCATTGGTGCCCGTGATGCAGAGAGTAAAGGCAAGTATCGCCTGGCCATTCATTATTACCAATCAGCTCTCGATAAGTTAAGTAAACAGAATATGGATTCGACCTACCACGAGCACATGATCAACTACCAACATCGAATAGATGAACTTCAACCAGTGGCTGATTCACAACCAACCGGTATGGAGGAAGCACCTGCCCCGGCAACCGAGGAAGAATCTAAAGAAAAAGAGTGGGATAAATTTCTGGTCGACGATCCCTGGAAAAAGAAAACCATGTACGACTAGAATGTTTTTTGTGCAGCCATTCTGCTTGCAGCAAACATTCGATCGCCAATCAGTCATTTTTCCACCCCAGATTTACAAAATACTTAATCCAAGCTTATTGCTTTGATTTATAATGCCTACTTTGCTTTACGAACAATAGTGAGATAAAACACCACGATGCAACATATCAGCAAATCCCACAAACTCAGCGACGTCTGTTACGACATAAGAGGACCGGTGCTACGCGAGGCAGTGCGCCTGGAAGAGGAAGGCCATCGCGTACTGAAACTGAATATCGGCAATCCGGCACCCTTCGGTTTTGACGCACCAGATGAAATCATGCAGGACGTGATACATAATCTGCCAGCAGCGCAGGGGTATTGCGAGTCCAAGGGCTTATTTGCTGCCCGCAAAGCAATTATGCAACAGTGCCAACTGGCCAATATTCCAGATATTGACATAGAAAACATCTATCTCGGCAACGGTGCCAGCGAATTAATCACCATGTCAATGCAGGCCCTGCTGAATAATGGTGATGAAGTACTGGTGCCAGCACCTGACTATCCACTCTGGACAGCTGCTGTCACCTTATCAGACGGTAAGGCTGTGCATTATATTTGCGATGAAGAAGCTGACTGGTATCCTGATATTGATGATATCAAATCCAAAATAACACCCAATACCCGAGCTATTGTCGTTATTAATCCAAACAATCCCACCGGTGCGGTCTATTCTCAGGACCTGTTGCAACAGATCGTCGATATTGCCACAGAACATCAACTAGTCGTATTGGCTGATGAGATTTATGACAAGATTCTTTACGACGGCGCCGAACACATTCCACTGGCGCGATTGGTGCGGGATGTCTTGTGTCTGACCTTCAATGGCCTGTCTAAGGCGTACCGGTTAGCCGGCTTTCGATCTGGCTGGATGATTGTGTCCGGAGCCAAGCATTCAGCACAGGATTATATTGAAGGATTAGATATTTTAACCTCTATGCGCCTGTGTGCTAACGTTCCCGCACAATTCGCTATTCAAACCGCACTGGGTGGCTATCAGAGCATTAACGATTTGGTACTCCCGCAGGGTCGACTCTACGAACAACGCCAAACAACTCATGACTTGTTATGTGACATTCCAGGCGTGAGCTGTGTCAAACCTCGCGGTAGCATCTACATGTTTCCTAAACTTGACCCGACAAAATTTAATATCAAGGATGACGAACAACTGGTATTGGACCTGCTGACACAGAAAAAACTGCTTCTGGTGCAAGGTAGCGCCTTTAACTGGCTGGATAACAACCATCTACGAATTGTTTTCCTACCACGAATCGATGATATGAAGCAGGCATTATCTGATTTCGCTCAATTCCTGGAACACTATGAACAGTGATGACCTACTAGAGGGGCAAAAAAAACGCCCCTCGTACGCCACGCATAACCATATTAGTTAAGAGCAGTAAAAACAGTGCAAAGATGAGCGATATTCATATTGATGATTTCTATAAAGATGCAGGCCTGATCCTCAGTCGTTTGTACGCCAGTTTTCCTCGCAAAACGACAATCTATGTTGAAGACATCTCGGGTGTAGATATACCCGACGAATTTGGCATACATAGCGATCGCTTTCTGGCTTGCTTTAGCACAATGATCTGGTTGCAAGAAACCGATTATCTGTGCTATGAAACAACCATCCGTCAGGAAGCAATAGATCAAGCCGTACTCACGGAAAAGGGTTTTTTAGGCCTTTCAACAAGCTTCACGCTACCTATTGAAATCGACGATACAACTTCGCTACTGCCGCCCTCGGTGGTCGCCGACTCCCAGACCACTATTGTTCAACTTCGTAGAGCTATAAAGAATCACAGTTCCATTGAGATCAAACGCTGCGTTCACTACATACTCAATCAAAACAAAGGAATGCTTGCAGCCAGCACGAGGGATTAGTATGTAAAATGCATCATTTTGAGCGATCGGTTACTGTCACGTTCAGGAAAATCCTCACGATTATTTAATCGTTCGACAAATCGCAAAGAAGGGGCATTATCAACCACCAGCCGCAATAGAAATTGCTCATCTAATTGTGGATCATTCAAACACAGCAACACATCTGCATTTGCCGCCAGCAGTTCAGGCAGGCGCTTTATCACTTTACGATAGTCCTGCTGCGCTACAAAACTACCTCGCTGAAATGAAGGTGGATCAACAATAATCAGATCGAAAGCCCCTCTTTTTTTCAACCTCCCCCAGGACCGAAATAGATCATGTGCATGAAAGCCCGCATCCCGTTGCAATCGATCCTGCAGTCCATTCAACTGATGATTGATACGGCCGGTTTCCAACGCAGAACGACTCATATCCACATTGAGGACTGATTTCGCTCCTCCAGAAAAAGCAGAAACCGAAAAGCCGCAAGTATATGCAAATAGATTCAACACTCTTCGATCAGAAGCATGGTGCCGGACCCATTCTCGCCCTGGCGCCATATCGAGAAAAAACCCCGTATTCTGATTTGTTCCCAGATTTAAAAGAAAGCGCCACTCCCCTTCCCTGGCAACTATCTCATCAGGTAATTCACCTAATAACAGATTGGATGGTGATCCTCTCAAATAACGTTGCTGCAACAACGCGCAGCCTGCAAATTGCGGTTGCAACAAAGTCATTAAATGAGCAGTAAATGCATCCATCCAACCATCAGGTGGGGGTTTGTAAAGTGTGATCAACAATACCGGATCGAACCAATCGATCGTGACAAATTCCAGCCCTGGGTAACAATGCCCACGGCCATGCAGCAAGCGACAACTATTAAACGAACCTTCAGTTACCAGACGACTAACGGTTTCAGTTATTGTGCTTTTTCCTAAATATGCCGACATTTTCGCTGTTGATAATCAGTAGTATAAAGATAAAAAAATTTTGGATGCAGACGTCTGATTTTGAATATTGAGCAAATCCCCTTCGCTACTGTTTGCCTCATAATCCTTATGATGCAAAACGAGTCGAAAACCCTGATAATCTGGCATGATAGGCGGGCGTATTTGGCTAGCTTGAATCCACAATAACACATAGGATTGAGCACTATTTGCACCTGTCTTCAATCGACTCTGCCCCCAATAACTTTTTGCCGGCACCAACATGGCATAACTGAAACCACCCTCAAAAAGCTCAAGCGGCACAGAATCAGCCGCCCGTTTACCCGCCTGAATACGATGAATCGCGCTCTGTAATTCCGGTACTGCGTTAATATCCAAACCCAAAACATCACCCCCAATTTCCGCGCTGGGTTCCATAAAAACCAGGGTTACAGAATAAATACCAACGTGCTCATCCTGACCTAACGTCCGAATTGCATCTCGACGCCAATAAGCGAGATCCCGCACGCTATATCCATTTGATTAATAGAAGTATTTTGTTAACTAAAAAAGTTAGCACGCAAATAAGTGTAGCTCATCAAAGCATGTTCTTCTGTATATAAATTCAGCTATTGCAAATAACCAGCACACCTATTATATTGTGCGCTATATTATTGTGCTCTATATTAGAGGAGAAGCTCATATGACAACATCCGTTTATGACTTTGTATGTGAGACGATAACCGGCGAAAGTAAACCGCTGCATGATTATCAAGGCAAGGTACTTCTGATCGTCAACACTGCTAGCAGATGCGGGTTAACGCCTCAGCTTAAGGGATTGGAAAAACTCTATAAGCAATATTCTAACAAAGGCCTGGAGATTTTAGGCTTTCCCTGCAACCAATTTGCCAAACAAGATCCTGGCAGCAACGAACAAATCCAGGCGTTTTGTGAGTTAAAATATGGCGTTAGCTTTCCAATGTTTGCCAAGATTGACGTTAATGGAGCCGACACTCACCCCTTGTTTGGACTATTAAAGATGAACGCACCTGGCGTAATGGGATCACATAAAATTAAATGGAATTTCACTAAATTTCTGATTAGCCCTAAAGGAGAGGTCATTAAACGTTATGCTCCTGCTACCAGCCCAAAGAAAATTGAATCTGATATTAATCAACTACTAAAAACAACATGACAGCATCACTGCCAATAAACGAAGAACAGCAGCAATGGCTAAAACTGGATAACCAGTTGTGCTTTCAACTTTATCTTGCATCGAAGAGCATGACCCAACTATACCGGCCATTGCTGCAGGCACTTGATATTACCTACCCTCAATACCTGGTCATGCTGGTCTTGTGGGAGAGCCTTGCCAACGGAGAGCCCATTATTAATCTTAAACAATTAGGCGAACAGTTGTTTTTAGACTCAGGAACTCTAACGCCTCTTCTAAAACGTTTGCAGCAACAAGGATTGATTCATCGGCAAAGAGATACTAATGACGAACGAGTGGTCAACATTGAACTGACTGAAAAAGGCGCACAACTCAGCGAAAAAGCCTCCTCTGTTCCAGTCACCCTGTTTTGCAAAATAGAAACACCAACTGAAGACTTACTGTTACTCAAAGAGCAACTGGAGAAACTGAACCGACAGATGCAACAGATACTGGGCTCATAATGTATGGCGCAGACTCTCGCACTACGGCTCTTGGAAACAGATTTTTGCAGGGATGGACTGACGGGGACATTTATTCAAGCCCTTTCCTTTTTCAATTCGTGCAGCCGGTATAGATAAACCGGTGACTTATAAAAATCGTCCAACTGTATTTGCTTTTGCGGCTGGTATGATGGCAGGGCAAAATTATTACTGATGAGAACTCCGTTGCCGTTTTGCCCTGACGCCAGTTTCTTTTCAATTGCAACCATTGCAGCTGGAAATAAATAACACACAATCACAGAAGCTGTCGACAGATCGGCTGTTAAAAAATCTTGTCGATATAAAGTCAGGTTTTTTAACCTCAACAACTTTTTAATTAGTAATGAACATAACCACGGCACAATGGATATCTCATAGCCGACTATTTGCCTGCGGGGAAATGCAAGCGCAAGATGAACAGCCAGATTACCCCATCCACTTCCAAGCTCGTAAATTGGGCCGGTTGTCGTTTTATCGATGAGCGTTATCATTGCCAAGCACGCTTTTTTTGAACTTGGCATAGGTGATATACCTGTAGTCATTGTGCTCCAGACAATCGATAGGCCGACCAGTAGAATAAGTGCGACTAGAAAAAATCCAAATACTGACAAAACTCAACTCCCTATTTGGCAAACAGCCATAAATTCACCCCACCATAACCTCATAAATATTACGATTATTACTAGAAACGCAACAACGGTGTACAAAAACAATATTCTTTGTGTTGACTTGAATCTTTGCTTCGAACGCCATTAAAAACCACGCATTATATAACAGTTGATTTTAGTCGAGAAGTAGGCCAACTTCCCTGCAGAAGTTCCGACATAACATATTATAGAGAGCCGATGGGAGTATCACATGCGACAGCTGCCATGGTGCGGAGAGGACGCATCAAGCCCAATCGTCGCAAAAACGCCGTAGGAGCAAGAGGCCCTTTGCAGGAGCTGTCACATTGAAGGAGTGCTATCTGCAAACGGTGGCAGTGGTGCCACCTCTTGTGGACACCATGGTGGCGGTGGTTCCAGTGGTTCCATTTGGATTGCCTCAGGCGCACTCACAGGAGACGGAGAAATCAATGCCATGGGTGGCAATGCTGGCACCTGGGGTGGCCGCCGGGTCCGGCGGACGAATTGATATATCCGGATTAAAGGGGGCGTATCGAATTTAATTTGATCAATGGGATAAAAACGCAAGAGTTCGTGAACGGCAGCTTTTTTGTGTAGCGCAATCAAATATTGATTTTGTCGAACGGCAGTTCTGTAGCAGGTGCTGCCACATGCTCTCAGTAACAAATTGATATAGCAATTCCTGACTTTGATAGCAAAAAAATAAAATTCTTTTAAAACAGCCAGTTTATCGTTAATGGCACTAAAACGACTGCGATCACAAAAATTCATCATGGCGCTTCTTAAACAATCCTAACTTCATGCCCACAATGAACTCACCACTTTCCTCAGTGGTTTCTCCACAACATTTTCTGATAGAGTCCAGATTTTTTGCCGCACCCTTATTTTCACCCTCTAAAACAAACCCATCTGCCCGCTGGCCTGGATACGCTCACCAGGCCAACGCTCCAGTTCCGGTAATGACGGCAATTGCTCTCGCAGCAAACAATGAAAGCGTTCCGCCAACCGATGAGCTTGGGCATTATTCGGCGTATGAATATACACGTAGGGTGATTTGCCTTCTCGCAACCAATCAGCGACGGTCGATACCCACGCATGCAAAAACATTTCACTTGCCCGCAAATCCATCTGACCAATAAACCTCACAATGGGATTTGACGCCGTTGCCGTTTTTTCCACCGGTAGTTGCGGCATGTTCTGCTGCGCATCAAGAGTTGATGTATCTTTCGCCTGACTGGCAAATAACCCGGTGCTATCAACATTTACCCAGTCAATATGCAGATGCTGCAGCAGCCCCTGCAACTCATCGGCTGCATCACTACCCAGAAAGAAACCCGGGTGGCTCACCTCCACGGCATAACCGTAAGCCATCGGCAATTCAACTAGAAATTTCTTTAACACGGGCAAATCCATCGGTGAAAAACTTTCTGGCAACTGAATATGCAGTGGTCCAAGACAATTATGGAGCGGCTTCATACGATTGAGAAACTCAGTACATGCTTCGCGGCAGCGTTGCAGCTTGAGATCGTGCGTAATCAAACGTGGAAATGTAAAACAAAATCGGAAATGTTCCGGGACCTGTTCTCGCCATCTGTTGACTTTGTCTACCGTCGGTATGCCGTGGAAACCAGTGCTGCCCTCAACCGTATTGAACACCATGGCATATTGTGAGAGATAGTCGCTACTCTGGGCTTCTTTACTAAAAAACGTGCCTGGCCATTCCTTGTGCTCCCATGTTGCCAATCCAAGATAGTAGTTCATCAAGCCAGCTCAATGTTCTCGTGTCGCGTGGAATACCACCTCGGGCCAACGCTCTTCAGTTAAACTCAAATTTACCCTACTCGTTGCAAGATAGGTCAAATGACCGCCGCCGTCCATTGAGAGATTGTTCGCTAGCTTACGTTTAAATTCATCCAGCTTCTTCTCGTCCTCGCACTCAACCCAGCGCGCTGTGTGTACACTGACACTCTCATAGACCGCTTCAACTTTGTATTCATCCTTCAAACGAAAGGCAACCACATCAAATTGCAGCACACCCACCGCTCCGACAACAATATCGTTACTGTTCAGAGGGAAAAATACTTGCGTAGACCCCTCCTCTGATAACTGCTGCAGACCTTTTTGCAACTGCTTGGTCTTCAGGGGATCTTTCAGTCGAATACGGCGAAACAGCTCTGGCGCAAAATGGGGAATACCCGTGTATTTCAACGCTTCCCCTTCGGTAAAGGTATCACCAATCTGAATAGTGCCATGGTTATGCAAACCGATAATATCACCGGATACCGCCTCATCCACCAATTCCCGCTCCCCCGCTTTAAAGGACACCGCATCAGCAATTTTAATATCTTTGCCAATACGTACATGGCGCATTTTCATGCCCTTGCTGTACGTACCAGAGCACAGGCGCATAAAGGCGATACGGTCACGGTGTTTCGGATCCATATTGGCTTGTATTTTAAAGACAAAGCCGCTGAACTTTTCCTCCAGCGGATCCATCTTCCTGCTTTCGGTCTCTCGAGGCAAGGGCGCTGGTGCCCATTCGACAAAGTCATCCAGCATTTCTCTCACACCGAAATTGCCCAGAGCCGTACCAAAATAAACCGGTGTTAATTTCCCTTCCAGATAGGCATCAAGATCAAATTGATGACTGGCACCACGCACCAATTCAACCTCCTCAATAAAGTCATCGGCATACACCCCCAATAATTCGCGTGCTTCATCGCTTTGCAAACCCTTGATGCGGATATCCTCAGACAAGGTAAAATTCTTACCTTGCTGATAAACATGAATGGTGTCAGTGTAGAGGTTGTAAACGCCCTTAAACCATTTACCCATCTCTATTGGCCAATTGATAGGTGCCGCTTGTATTTCCAACACCTCTTCAATCTCATCGAGAAGTTCTATCGCTTCACGAATATCCCGATCCATTTTATTCACAAAGCTGAAAATGGGCGTATCTCGCAAACGACAGACATTCATTAACTTGATGGTGCGAGCCTCAACACCCTTTGCACCGTCAATAACCATCAATGCTGAATCAACCGCCGTCAAAGTCCGGTAGGTATCTTCACTGAAGTCTTCGTGACCAGGCGTATCCAGCAAATTGACCATTCGTTCACGGTAGGGAAACTGCATGACCGACGAAGTAACCGATATACCCCGCTCCTTCTCCATTGTCATCCAGTCTGATGTGGCATGACGATCCGCTTTTTTACCTTTAACACTACCGGCAACCTGAATGAGATTGCCCAGCAACAAGAGTTTTTCGGTTATTGTTGTCTTACCTGCATCCGGGTGAGAGATGATAGCAAAAGTCCTTCGCTTATTGATTTCATTAGATAAATTGCTATCACTCATACCGACCAAACCCTTTTTTCCACCTGAATTTACACCCATTACGTTTTTACTTTTTTTTTAGCGCCTTGAGACTTATCACCGCTCTCACCGCTAACGCTACTTTCACCAGCGTCTAAACCTTCCAATGCGAAAGGATTAAGGAACTGCCTTCCCCATAGAAGATTGCGATCAACCTCCCTAAGCGAAGCCTCATCACAAACACTTTGCCAATTTTGCTCTATCACTTGACGCTGCGCCTGATAAATCTCAAACGCGTCTTCTTTACTTAATAAAAAGTGATGCGCCGCTTTGATGCAGCTGCTTATCTGGCTCATGCGATCATCACCATGGATCAGCATAGCTTGCGTAGCCTCACCACCTGCTCGCCCTTGTGGGCAAATATCATAGGCAGGCGTTAGGTTTAATGTCTTACCATTCCAAAACGCAGCGTGGTTGCGGGCATGATCATCGGTATTGCCGCATAGGATATTAAACACAAGACGTGCATAAAGCTCGCGCAATGTATCTTTTGGATCATCGAAGCGCTTACGAATAATCTCGCCGAGCAGCTCATAGCTCGCATAGCGCGCCATCATTTCGTCCAAGCCAAATAATGTCAGTGCAGAGACCATAGCTTTGCGCTGCCACCCACCTTCATCCTTTACGCGATCAAAACGCTCAATCAGCAAAATATCTTTGCCTGCTGCCTTAACCAAAGACACGCCCGCTACATTCAAACCGCACAGCGCCGCCAAACGCATTGCAATAAATTCAGCCTTAACAACGCTATATAAATCATCACTGGATGAGAATTTAGCTATGTATTTTGTATCATCTTGCTCAATGAGGGCCTTGGGGCGCGCGCCGCCAATAGATGACCCATGAAACAACGCCTGATCCAGCTCTGGTGAGAGCGGTACACCTTGCTCTACTCGCTCCGCCGATTCCATCAATTCTTCCAGCGAAACGTTATTGGCCTGCCTTGGCACATACTCCGAAGGTGAGCTTTGAAAATCCAACGCGCCAATACGATCCGAGCCAGATTCAAGCAAATAGGTTAGTTCATCCAGATCCGCATCAGCTGCCTGGTCACCTTTAGTGCCAAGCTTCTTATTGATGATAACCCTGCGCCCCCAAGCATCAGGCGCGGCGTCTCTAATACAGCTTGGTATGGAAAGCCCATCTTTTAGCTCTATCACCCCAGCTCTTAGCGGCAATTCTTCATCAAATATTGAAATAGCTGGATGCGCCTCACCCTCGGCGCGTTCTAAATAACTTTTACCGTAATTAAAACGCAACAACCCGCCTTCAGCCTCAAGCTTTCCAGCGACTACGGGCTCATCCAAGCCGGGGAGCCATATCCAGACATAGGCTTCTTCGTAAGATTTAGAAGTCATCATCTACCCCGCGCTGCGGCTTTCTTGCCATCTTAGGCAGCAAGCTGAGCTTTTCTTTACTCATCGCCAAGTTCGAAGCTAAGGCACGCTCATCACTATTAAATAAAGAGATGCCGAGCAGATATGCCACCTCAAATACAGTGCCCAAAGAGCAATTTGGATCGCCTTTTTCGATGCGCTGCAATAACCCGCGCGATATACCTGCACGCTCAGCCAGCTCTTTAGCTGGCAGCTTGCGCTCTAATCGCGCCTCACGAATCATCACCGCGAGAAGCTCAACGGCTTCGCGGGTATAGAGTGAATATGTCCGGTTTGCTGCCTTAGCCATCTCGCACCTTTTGATCCATAAATAGATCACATAAACTCTAAATGATCCATTTATAGACCACAATAGCAGAAAAACAGGCCGACTAGCAAGCTAAAAGCGGGGGCGTGGTTTTAAAATGACCGTAAAACGGTAGCTTTAGTACCGAAATCAGCCATTTGTCAATCTATAGGCTTACACTAAGTACCGTCTTGTATATTACGAGAATTATTCACTGCGAGCCAAAGCAATTTGATCTCTTCATCAGACAGACTACGGTCAGTTGCACGCTTCTGTATCTGAAGGTCTTCCTTGGCGTAAATGTCTGCCAGCACATTCACCGGGATCAACTTACGCTTTACGCCCCATTTGAGCATTTGCTTCGTATTGACCAATACACGCTCTGCAATCGCTGGCGTTTTCTGGGCCAAGGGCTCCAGAATATCAAGCCAAGCATGAAGCGTGATTTTCTCAGCAGGTAGCTTCCCAATTTTTGGAAAGACATGTATTTCGAAGGAGCGCTTAATCTCGTGCGGGTTTTTCTTGTTTTTAATACAGTAAGCATCGTACCAAAGCTCAAACAACCCTATGAGGGATTCATCGGCGATGATGGCCTGCCGTTCTAGTTGCCTTACAACTTTGGGATCATATCCCTTTTCAAGCTCTCTACGCAGCCTTACAGACTCAGCTCTGGCTTCTTTAAGCGAGATTAGCGGGTATGTACCGACATCTAACTCTTTACGAATGCTATTGTAGTAATAGCGCATCATGAAGGTAATCTTTCCCTTCGGCGAGATGCGAGCGCTCAAACCATCACGGTCTGATTTTATGATTTTCTTGCTTTGTTGTTTCTTATGATTGGCTTTAAGCCATGTTTCAGTAAGTGCCACCGCCTTTCTCCCATTCTTTGGAAAATAAGAATGGGTGTAAATTTTCTGATGGTCGTTTTGAGGCTGAATTTTACACCCGAATTTACACCCAATTCGAGTGGCTCAGCATGACAAAGCTCGACTTACATGGTCAATATGACAAGCCAAGACACTTTATAATATTTTGTTTTTAATAAAGTTTCTGTCTTTTATTGACCCTGCCTGTCTTAGTCAGCCAGATCTGGGTGAGAGATGATAGCAAAAGTGCGTCGACCGTTGACTTCATTGATAAAATTGCTATCTGTCATTACATCTTTGTCCCGGTTTATACAAGTACTTGTACAAATAAATAAAGTTAACTCTAAGCCCTGATATCCAAAGTCTGCCCGTGCCTAAGCCCGCAAAACCTCCGTCAAAGCGATTTTAAATAAGCGGGGCATTATACAGGGCCCTCACATTTCCACATAATGAATATCCCTGTTCATATAAATCCACATATAGACAATAAATGTGGAATTAAACTAACATTTGCCTGCATGTTATAATTGACCTCACCTATGAGTCAATGCTATGTTGAAAATAGACAACATTTAATCCATATAAGTGGACTGAAAGCAACATAAAGAACATGCCACAGGTAAACAAAATCACCAAAGCGCCCCCCGCCGCCGTAGAAAAGGCACTCAGACAGCTAGGGCAGAATATCCGCACCGCAAGATTGCGCCGCAAACTGCGGCTGGAAGATGTGGCCGAGCGTGTGGGCGTCTCACGCTATGTCATGTCTGACATTGAAAAGGGTAAGCCGTCCACCGCTATTGCCTCCTATATGGGCGCTTTATGGGCTTTGGGGCTGCTAGAGGATATGCAAATTATCGCCGATCCTGACCGTGACGAAGAAGGCAAAATACTGGAAAAATCCCGCGCGCCTAAAACCGCCGGAAAGCGTAAGAAGGAATTAGATAATGACTTCTGAGCGCGAGTGCTTTGTTTATATTGTCCTTCCCGGTGAAACCGAATTTGTCACTGCCGCCCGTTTTCGCGTATCTCAAACTCGTGACGGGGAGCCTGTTGGCGAGCTAGTCTACGGTAAGAATTATCTCGCCCGTAATAATACTGTAGAGCTTGATCCGATAGAACTCCGGCTTGGCAACGACAAGTTCGAAACCGCCCGCATGAACGGCGTTTTCGGCGCTATTCGTGATGCTATGCCGGATTATTGGGGACGACGGGTTATCGAACGTAATGCTGGCAAAGTTGGTCTGGGTGAGTTCGATTATCTAATGCTTGGTGCCGATGATCGAGCTGGCGCACTAGGCTTTGGATTAAATGCCGAGCCTCCTGCTCCGCGCCGGAACTTCAATCGCACACTGGATCTGGAAAAACTACAGGAAATGGCCGAAGCCATTTTAAACGATCAAGCAGACGATATCGAGAACCCGCATGATGTACAGCAAGTGCAAGAACTCATGCTGGAAGGCACCTCTATGGGCGGCGCTCGTCCTAAAGCCGTCGTCGAAGATAATAACAGCTTATGGGTAGCCAAGTTTTCCAGCCCGCAAGACCGCTGGAATCAACCCCGCGTTGAACATGCTTTTTTGAATCTCGCCAAAAGCTGCGGCCTGAATGTGGCCGACAGCAAAATCGTGAGCGCTGCAGGCAAGGACGTTTTACTGGTGCGGCGTTTTGATCGGGATCATACCGAAGAAGGTTATCGCCGCCATAGAATGGTCAGCGCATTAACTTTGCTTCGCTCAGAAGAAAGCCCAGCGGCAAAAGGCGATTGGTCATACATACTACTCGCCGATGAAATCCGCCGTACTAGTAGCCAGCCAGAACAAGATTTAAAAGAACTCTTTGGCCGCATGTGTTTTAACGCGCTTGTATCCAATTTGGATGACCATCCACGTAATCACGCAATTCTTGCGAAAGATGCCAACTGGCGGTTAAGTCCGGCATACGATCTAACACCCACCCCCTCTATTGCTCTGGAAAACAGGGATTTGGCAATGGCCTGCGGCCTGCATGGCCGTATGGCAAATAAGGAAAACCTATTAAGCGGGTATGGCCGATTTCTACTTGAGACTGATAACGCGCGCTCCATCATCGACAACATGGTTGAAGTAGTCAGGTCGGAGTGGGATGCCTGTCTGCACCGCGCTGGAGCCAGCAATAAGGACTGTGAAGCGATTAGCAGCAGCCTTATTTATGAAGGCTTTTTTAATGAAAAATCGAAAGATTAAGATCAGTCATAAGCCAAGTATAAGCACACAAAGGCAGGTACTAAAAGTGTCTGCGTCAAAACGGAATGTATTCATCATTGGTAATAGCAACGGGATTGGCGGCGTAGTATATTACAACTCGTTCCACTGCAAGCTGCTCCGCCTCTTCCCACGAGTTAACAACGTCTGAAAAATCCTCGCCAATTTCCGCAAGGTCATACCAAAACAATTCACCACCACACCCATAGGATCTGACTTGTATATCCACGCTAGCGATCAGCTGCGTCATTTCAGTCATACTCAGCACTTGAGGTAGCTTGATGTCGGTATCAGGCAGCACCAGGCTTTCAGCCGGGTTATAGGCAATAATCCCTTGCCTTGATAACCAATCAGGTATTGTTGATAGCGATTCAGCAGCTCCGCCGTGATCTGACCAGGGATAATCCTAGAAAACTCAGTTGAATCTACTGTGAGGGCCTAAGGCACTAAATCTAGAAGTTTTTTCCAAAATTTTAAACTCACCGTATGGGTGATACTGCTTTCGTCTAAAATTTCAGGA
>PIVM01000784.1 GCA_003353945.1 Gammaproteobacteria bacterium | reverse complement strand
GTGGTACTGGAACATGCTAACCTCACATCTTTTATTCAGACAAGAGCATTATGTGTGTACAAGGACCTGGGTCCAGGGAGCCGGTTCTTGAACTCTAGCCCCATTGCTTTTGATATGAGCGCAAATGTTCAAATGTGCACCCTCTCGGTGGGTGCTACTTTGGTGCTTGCTCCAAAGTGTGCATTGCTAGATGAACTGGAGCTAATTATCAGCACAGTAAAGGTGAGCTAACTGGCTTGTTATTCAAGGTACAGTGCATGTATGCTGGAATGCATACCTTCATTTGACATATCGTGTGATTTGCAGATCTCACACCTCTGCATGACGCCATCAGTCTTTGAACTCATTGTTAATTGCGACCTTCCATCACTCGTGTGTATTACTCTTGCTGGAGAACATGTGCTGCAGCACCAGTTGGAAATGTGGCGGGACAAGACCCACTTTGTGATTGGGTATGGCCCCACAGAGACAGACATGTGCACTGCAATGGAGTTTAACAGCCATGTGTTGCATAGATCCTCCAACGTCATTGGCCCCCCCTTACCTAACGTTACCTACTACGTGTTAGATACACATGTGCAGCCAGTGCAAGTAGGCGTGGTGGGGGAGCTCTACATTGGTGGTGATTGCGTAGCAAGAGGCTACCTGAACTGTCCTGAGCTTACTCGCAAATCCTTCATCAGGAACCCTTTTAGCTCTGATGCTGGAAGCCGTATTTACAAGACAGGAGACACGGTGAAGTTGCTTCCGGATGGATCCATCTTTATCATTGGGCGGAAAGATGGGCAAGTCAAAATCAGAGGCCAACGAGTGGAGCTGGGCGAGGTTGAGGTGGCTCTGCGATCTGTGAACTCATCTGTTACCCGGGCTGTGGTGTTGGTACA
>PIVM01000783.1 GCA_003353945.1 Gammaproteobacteria bacterium | reverse complement strand
ACTAATACAAATTACGTAATGGGCCCCCAATAATGGGCCCCCCAATGTTAAGTTGCGCAACGCCAATGTTGAATTCTCTGTGTAGCGTTTCTCACTCACAGGCAGGTCTCTACTCGAATTCCCAACCCTTATCACACTGTTACAGTGTATGATAGGGTAACTAGTCAATGTCTTTACTGACAAGACCATTTATTTATTTATTGTAGAGTGATTAAATTATTCTATCGTACTTTTCTATGAAAAATAACGAACATGTGTGTAACTGTCCCAAAGAACGTTCTAATGTTTCTGGAACGTTCTACTGTTTCTGGAACTGCAAACGTTATACCCAATCTGCTTGTCCCAATCACAACATTGAATCATCCCATGACGGCGTTAGCACCCCCCAACGGTGCGTAATTGATTGATTGTTACTCTCGGGATAACAAATTCCAGATCATTAAATCGTCACATTTACTACTGCTGCGTCACCATATCTGCAAACATAGTGAATGACAGAATGCAAGCGACGGCCCAAGCGCAAGCGCGTGACGAAACCGGACCCAGATCCCAGTGTCCCGGGCCAGAAGGTGAAGGAGCTGGCGTCCACCATCAAGTGTGCTGTTGGCCAGGCGGTGAAGTGTCGCGAGTTCAGCCAGCTTCTGGAGCGGGTGGTGCTCGCTGTCAATGAGATGACTGTGCGCGTGTCCCTGCTGGCAAAGGAACTGGTTCTGACAAAACTGGACGCGAGTGAGGAGCTGCCAATCCTTGATCAGCGATTCTACTCGGCGCTGTATACGTCCTTGCGCAGCGGAAAGTGGAAGCACGGGCACGAGCACATTCTGGCCCGGCGTCGCGTTCCCGACCCTGGACTCGGCTCCGTCATGAGCCAGGCCATGTCGCTGG
>PIVM01000113.1 GCA_003353945.1 Gammaproteobacteria bacterium | reverse complement strand
TACTCGATCGTCTGCCGAGGTCGTTATGGCCTCAATTTATTCGAGGTGACAGTGACTGGGGTGTAGAGGATGTTATGACCTCGGCAGAGCAAAAAGGGCTCGATTATTTATTCAAGATTCGCAAGTCAAAATACGTAAAACAGCTTATACATAAGCACCATTGTCTAGATGACTGGACCTACGTTGTCGACGGCTGGGAAGCAAAAGATGATTATTTGAAACTGGCGGCATGGCGTAAAAGCCGAAGGGTCATTATCATACGTCGACGTTTACCAAAGGATACAGCGCTAGCTCTTGAGCATACAAAAGCAGGGCAGCAATCATTTGGTTTTTTGGACGATGCAGAGGATGTCCGAGCGTTTGAGTATGCCGTTGTTGCTCAGCTCAGTCGGCCGTTTAACCGAGACCGGCAGAAAGGATTACAAGCACCCATGCTCAAGCTGAATTGACTCAAGAAACGTTCCAGCGTATTCAACACTTTTTTAACCGTCTAAAAGCAATTGCGACGCAGTTGACCGATGCTGAACGTTGGTGCCGAATTTTGAGTGAGGCCATGAAGAAATATCTGGGAGAAACGCTGCTCAAACCGCCGAATGATCGTTGCTTACCTGTTTGATTTGGGTTTTTACGGCAAATTTATGGCGGTGTTGGGAGTCAAAATTCTTCCAGTAGGGAGGGCTTTAACTGAGTTTTTTAGGTTTATTGGGGAGAGAATGACGCTCTAAAGGCGTATTTTTAACCCTAAAGAGAGCCTTTCATCTCTCTTCCTAGGCAGTACCCCATTAAGTCAGTACATTACTGCGATTAAAATGGATTAAACCGAGTAATTGCTTTATCCATCCCTTGACTCAGATAAGCTGAGGTGGATTCAGGTTGTAGTGGCGCGCATTCGGGATAAGCCACCAAACCAAAATCAGAAGCAATAACAGGAGATCCAATATGGCTAGAAGACCACGCCTCAACCACTCACCAGAGTTTAAAGTAAAAGTAGCCATTCAAACTATCACGCATATTCTTTGAATTCCTTCGGGTATCTCTTATAGCTGCGTTTCTATCCCATTTTAACTCCTCCATTTTTGACAAGAATTGTCTCTCACTAAAGTGTCCGGTTGGAGTTGACCAGTACAGTGAAATACGGCACTACAAAGGAGGATAAGCTTGAGTCTGCCACGTTCAATCCTTTTGCTGATTTGAAAGAGAAGATGAGGAAGCGAGAGTAGTGGACTGGCAATCCATTCAGGTTATATCCCTTGCTTCTTATGCCGTGTCCACTAACAAAAGAGAAAATACTTAATGTCGATGGCTGAAAGTGTTGTTGTACTTGATTTTGAAACCACGGGTTTGTCACCCGATACGGGTGATCGTGCGATTGAGATTGGTGCCGTGCGCTTGGAAAATGGTGAAGTGGTTGAGCATTTCCAAGAGCTTATGAATCCATGATTTCGCATCAGTAATTTTATCGAGAGTTACACGGGCATTACTAACGCCATGCTTGCAGGGGCTGCGCCCTGTGCTGAAGTTATGCATCGCTTTGCAGATTTTGTGGGTGAACAAAATCTGATTGCCCATAACGCATCTTTCGATAAACGCTTTCTTGATTCCGAACTGGAAGGGATATCCCGGAGTTACGTCGGGGGAGTTTAGCTGCTCTTTATTAGCAAGCCGCAGGATTTTTCAAGATGCACCTAATCATAAGTTGGGCACCTTGGTTGACTATGTAAATTTGTCCGCAGATGGTACTTTTCACCGAGCACTTTATGATGCGGAAATGACAGCTCAGGTTTGGATGGTTATGTTTTCGACTATTTGCGAACATTATGCCATGAAGGAAATCCCCTTTTCATTGATGCAAAAACTGAATAAGACCCCAAAGAAGTCTGTTCATAAACTGTTGTCGCAGTCGGCTAGTGAGGGCTAATGTTAATTTCGCGGAAAACGGTTGGGAGCGTTTTCTTTCATTAAACTTACTTTGCTTTAAGCCTAATCGAGTAGAGTACTGCCCCACCCATACGGGGAAAAGAAGATCAGCCATTTATGCAGTCTGGCATGAACTCAGGTAAGATAAACGCCTTAAAAAATGACTTTGCGAGAAATACCGTTGTTAAACCTCGAACTATTTGGCAAAACCTTAAAACTTGAAAACGATGGTGCAGGTACCCAGTGTTTGTACTGGGCCGATGAGCTGGTTAGCAAGGTCGATTTATGTGGAATCACCGTCAGTGAAATCGTACATAGATTTCGCTTGCAGCAACCAGACAACAGCGTAGAAATCAGCTTAAACCTGCAAGCCAAAGATCAAACCGTGGCCTATCAGCTATGGGTTGATCAGCATCAGCAAGAAATTGGTGAGTTCCAATTAGCCGCCTCGACACATCTAGCCAAAGATAAATCAAGACACAGTTTTATGGGTTTGGCGGCGCTGGTCTTTAAACTCTTTAAAAGTGCCAAGGTAATAAAAGTGGTGTTAGCGGGGGCATCCGTCGCCGGTTATGCCTGGTTGTTCACCGTTGAATTTGCCCTGGTAATAGTGGCCTGCCTGGTGGTGCATGAATATGGCCATGTGAGAGCGATGCAATATTTTGGGATTAAAACCAAAGGCATTTACTTAATTCCCTTCGTTGGCGGCCTGGCGGTATCCGACGATAAGATCAATACCCGCTGGCAAGATGTGGGGATCTCTATCATGGGGCCGTGTTTTGGTCTATTTATGTCGCTGGCTTGTTTGATTATTTATTCGGTAACGGACATAGAATTATTTGCCGGAGCCGCAGTGCTTAGCGCCTTATTAAATCTGTTTAATCTACTGCCTATTTTGCCTTTAGATGGCGGCCATGTACTCAAGAGCATCAGCTTTTCTATGCGCTCCTGGGTGGGTTTATCCGTATGTATGGCGGGCATAGGTCTGGGGCTTTTGTTGGCTTATATCTTTGGCCTAGCGCTGCTGGTATTCTTTTTGTTTGTTGGCGCCATCGAGGTCATCTTTGAATGGCGGCAGCGACATTTTTCCCATTTAATTCCGCTGGATCACTACGGCCAAATATTCTCGACGGTATGGTATTTCCTGGTGGCTGCCGGGCATATCGCGGTGATTATCAGTTTTGCAGACTCAGAGAATCCCATATTGAGCCTGCCGATGAAAATACTCGGAAGTTAGGATTTTGCCGGAATCACCGTCTATGACGGTTTTATCACAACCTCTGATCAAACGTACTCATTGCTGCAGAGCATGCCGATCACCATCCCGGCCTATGCAGCGTGCTCGACAACTGCAAATTTGTGAGCATACGTGCAATTACGTGGGAAATCTTTCCAGCACACGCATCGAGGCGCGATATTACTGCGATTACGATAGAGTAACCCCAGTAAAACAATCCACCTAACCGGCTATCTTGATTGACGCGAACCAGACAACGGAGTTGACGTCAAACATTACTCAATAAATTGCCCAATAACCTCATCTATACCAATCAAAGGGATGATGCGAACAAGTACTTGATCCATCACCCCGAATTCTGCAACAGCAATGAATTTGGCCTTTCTATTTTTCCACGACAACGTTTGGATCAAGCTAGATGCGACAACAGAAGGTTTGTCCAGGTTAGAAACTGCCACCTCAGTCTCCCCTCCTCGAATACTCGTGCTAATTGGGCAACAGATAACAAGCCCTGTTTGTTTGTTATAAGCCTTTGAAGAAAGTATCAATGCAGGACGATATTTACCAATCTCCTTCCCTTTAGTCGGTTCAAAGTCCAGCCAAACAATATCATTTCTATCCGGAACATAGGTTGCCGTCATCAGTCACCGGTCTCGATAGCGCTTAAATCAGCCAATTCATCGGCATGTGCAGTATGCTCATTGAGGCCTGATAACAATTGACGCTCGGTAAAGGGGAGTTTAAGTCGCTTTTTGGGTTTACCCACAACCGCCTCGATAATAACCTTATTACCCTCGACCTCTATTGTTATCGGCGCACCAGTGTCCAAGCCTGCAGCTGCTAATACCTTGCTTGGCAAACGGATAGCGGCGCTATTACCCCACTTCTTAATTTCACTCAGCACTTGTACACCCTCACATATGTAGATCTAATTGTAGATACAATAGCACAGCAAAACCATGTGTCAACAGTTGTAGATACTTGCGTGTCGGTATTCACCAACTTTTCCGATCTCGACAGCAGACATCTAGTAATATTTTGTTATTTTATTTTCTGGGTAGGAAACACCGATATCTATGAGTTTGGGAACCCCTCTTTGTGCAAAGAAAAGGCGTACAACACCCATGTTATTCAGGTATGTTTATAACCGCTACTAACTCATTGCAGACGGTGGGCATCTTACTCAAGCAACTCACTAATCGCATCATAATCGTAATTGTCGGCTAGTTTAGCCAGCGTTTCTGCCAGTGCTTTGCGAGCTTTGTTTTCATCTTCATCCAATGTTTCGATAACAGCTTTAATCGCCGTCATATCACCGATCGTAGCGGCATGGATTAGCTCTTTAATTAACTGCTCTGGCAGCTCAATAATGGTTTGTGATAATTCTTCTGCACTGGCAGTAACGGGGGTAAGTTGCTCAGAATCAACTTGAACTTCTTCATAGATATGCTCTAGTTTCAGCAGCTGGCCTGTTTCGTTCAACACATCAGACTCTTTGAAAGGTTTACGGATAAAAGCACTGGCTCCCCCTTTGATAATTTTCATCTTGTCTTCTTCAAAGGCGCTGGCGCTGATAGCGATAATAGGAATATCGGTCCCGTTAGCTGTTGTTCGAATGATGGTTGTGGCTTCTGTGCCCGTCATTACCGGCATGCGATTGTCCATCAGTCAGGTCAGGCTTCCAGTTTTCTAATTGCTGGATAGCTTCTTTGCCGTTGGTAGCTTCTTCCAGTTCAAAGCCAATGGGAGAGAGTAATTGCTTGAGTAGGTCACGATTGGTTTCACTATCATCAACAATTAATATGCGGTAGCTAGTACTGCCTTCTTTAATGCCAACAACATGGGTCTCGGCTTTTGATAAGATAATCTCTGTAACATCCCCAAGCTCACAGATTATCTCCATGCGATAGGTACATTGAGCGGCTCTGCTAAACCCCTCATCCCAACCTTCTTCTTTATGCCCTTTTGGGTGCCTAGGAGAAGGGGCAAAAGCCGTGATTCGGCTTAACTATTAGGGGGGCGTGACAACTAACTTAATATTATTGCCTACGTTTTTAACCATGTCCTACGAGCAAATATACCGAGAAGTCCTATACCTAAAAGATATAGAGCTGAGGGTTCCGGAACTGCTTGTGACTCGGTCCAGGTAAGGAAGGTAATGTTAGTGTAATCCGTATTGTAATCAGCGGTGGTTGGTGCCCCGGCGTGTGTGGAAGTGTCAGCAGACCAGCTATCTATAAAGTTAGTGAAAACTGTACCCGTTGCGTCTCTACCGCCAGATCTGTAATTTATCCCAACAGCCGTAAACCAATTACACTGGTGGAAGAGTTCACATCCGAATGCGGACGCAGGATTAAGGTCGTAACTCCCTCCACTCAAATACCCAGTTTTAAAAATATCTAGCAATGCCGACGACGCGGCTAATGCGAAGGGCCAGTCAAAATTACCGACACCTGAATCACTCCAATCTGTCAGTTCTTCGTTCAATGTAACGTCATAGGATACACCTAAAACATCAATTCCGGTGACCCCTGTAATGTCACCGGAACTGGAATCGGTTATTATTCCGGCAGAAGCGTGTGAAAAGTGAAACACACATAATATCAGGCTAAGTCTCACTAAAAGCTTCATGATCGAACCCCTTTTAAAAGTTTAATATACGTACAGTATATACGGCGTTAATGGATGAGAAACTGATTAAGGTCAATCATATAAGCAGGGTGACTGACTAAAAATGCTAACGACCAAACAGTAACTGCCATAAAAGCCGGTGGAGCCGACTCTGGCTTAGCGAAACCTCGACAGGCAGTTAATCAAAACCAGGACTATGCAACAGCAATCCACACAACACCTTAAAAACCACTGCCACCGAAAAAAAGAACAGTGACTTCAACCTTCAAGTAATTACACACTCAGTTTTCTAAACTGTAAATTAGATGTCCGCTTTATTGATTTAGCGGAATTTGGATCATTTTTCTGGGTTAAAACACCCGGATGCTCTAGTAGAGGTATATTTGTCGCCACAAAATCTAAAGAGACACAATAGGTGCACTTCAGTTCAGTTAGCAGCAAACTAGCGAATATTAGCAGATTTTTACTGCATTATATCTGTTAGTCGCCTTCAGTCGAAGCGCATAATAGGGTTCCCTTCATCAATGAGAAGAGGAATCATCATGTACCCATTAACTCATTCAGAAAATAGACATATCCCCTGGAATAAAGGCAAGCTGGTAGGCCAAAAACCACCATTAAAGCTCAAGGAGATATGGGCTGTGCGACAGCATCTGCAGTCCAAAAGGTGTAAGCGAGACCTGGCGCTGTTTAATTTGGCCATCGATAGCAAGTTGCGAGGCTGTGATCTGGTCAAGATACGTGTAGTCGACGTAACCCATGGCAGTTCTATTGCCAAGCGAGCGATGGTCGTCCAGCAGAAAACTGCACAACCTGTACAGTTTGAAATAACTGAGTCGGCACGAGAGTCGATATCAGACTGGATTAGTGAAGCTGGCCTTAAAGGTGACAATTACCTGTTTCCCAGCAGAGTAAAAAAATCACCACACCTGTCGACAAGGCAATATGCAAGAATCCTTGAGGATTGGATTTTAGCCATTGGACTTGATCCAGCAGAATATGGAACCCACTCACTTCGCAGAACAAAGCCAACGCTAATCTATCGGCGCACGAAGAACCTGAGAGCGGTACAGATCCTTCTGGGACATACAAAGCTCGAAAGTACTGTTCGATATTATGGGGAGTAAGGCGCAATGTTGAGTGGTCTTACCAAGTTCCTGTTTATCAATATATTTTCTTTGGATTAGTGCACATAAACTTTCATGATAGATCTTCTCGGCGGCCACAAGGTTGCCACTTTGAGGAGACTAATCATGAATCAGTCAAACCATCAACTTCCAAAGAACGTTCCACTAGAACGGCTTGTTTCACTTGCTTTGGATCAACTGAGGCAACTCGGCTATAGCAGGAAATCACTTTACCGATATAAAACGACCTGGAAGCATTTCATAGAGTTCTCACGACAGGAACAGCTTGGAGATGTTTATTCGGATAAATTAGCGGCATACTTTTTGAAAGAGCATCTTCTCAAGGATGGAGAACTTATTGGCTCGCCAAACGGTTGGCGGAAGCACATAGCGTTTGGCATAAAAGTGCTTGGATACTTTGCATGTAATGGACACATTGAGCGCTCCATCACTGACATACAGAAGATCCATATTCCTCCCACCATGAAGAGGACACTGCGCGACTATGAGCAATATTGTAAAGATAGACAACATCTTCGACCCTCTTCTATTCAGGTACGTATCAGAGAAATCACGATATTCTTGGATTTTTTAGATTCAAAGAACATCAGGAATCTTGCTCAAATTCAGTCGACGGATCTGTCGGAATTTGTATCTTCCAAGAATCGCATGAAACCAAAAACTGTCTCTCGGATTGTCTCTGATATGCGATCATTTCTCAGCTTTCTTACCCTACGCGGAATCATGCAAAAGGATCTCAGTCTTGAACTTCCAAAGATTCGTGTCTCGAGTGATTCAGCCATCCCATCAGTTTGGGATAACGAACTCATCGTCAAGCTCCTCGCGGTAGTTGATCGCAGTTCGCCCAAAGGCAAAAGAGATTATGCCATTCTCTTACTAGCCTGCCGGTTGGGTTTACGCCTGGGGGATATTAGAACGCTGACACTCGACAACCTCAAATGGGATCAGGGGACCATTGATATCACGCAATCAAAAACTGAGGCACCACTGTCTTTGCCGCTGACTGAAGAAGTTGGCGAGGCACTGATCGACTACTTGAAATCGGGTCGTCCCAAGACAACGCACCGAGTGCTATTCCTGAAATTGAATCCACCTTTTGAACCTTTTGCTGAAAATAATCATCTCCATTACATCGTTAAGTATTGGCGGGAACTGGCAGGTATCGAGTTTCGGACAAAACAACACCAGGGTCTGCATTCACTACGCCATAGCCTAGCAACCCGATTACTCCAGGAGGAAATACCTTTTAACGTCATTTCAGAGATCCTGGGGCACGCATCCATGGAATCGACAATGATTTATGCCAAGACCGATGTGGAAGGCTTGCGTAGTGCTGCATTAGACGACGATGAGGGGGTGAGTGATGACGACTAATTGCTTGAAGATTCAGTTCCAAAGTTCCCTTGCAACTGTTATGACGCAATTCATTCAGGAAAAGAAGGCGTGCGGCTATCAGTATGATGAAGAAATCCGACAGCTGAAACATTTTGATTTGTACTTATCTGGTGAGAAGTTAAGTCGTCCTGAATTACCCAGACCCATTACCCGTAAATGGCTGGCCAAGCATCCTCACGAGAGCACAAGGACTCATCAACATCGGATCAGCGTTGTACGCCAACTTGCGAAGTTTATGATCCGGCTGGGTTATTTCGCGTATGTGCCAGAAGAAGGACTGGAGGTCAGGGAAGAGACGAGTTTTATGCCGCGCATTCTAACCTATGCTGAGATTCAAAAGCTGTTTCAAGCGGTGGACCAGCTCGTACCCACCGCTCGTGCGCCGCTGAGGCATATCATTATGCCAGAAATCTTCCGTTTGCTATATGGCTGTGGTTTTCGCCTCGGTGAGGTATTGAAGCTACGCATTCAAGACGTTGATCTCAACCAAGGTGTTTTGACGGTACGGCAGGGCAAGTTAGGCAAAGATCGTTTGGTGCCTCCCGCCTTATCATTAGTGCATCGATTGCATAAGTACGCGGCCTATTTAGGAAATCGTCCCGCTAATACTTTCTTCTTTCCATCGCCAAATGGGGGTGCCTGGAGTTTACAGGCAACTTATCACATATTCCGTAAGTTGCTGCTTGAATGTGGGATTGCACATGCCGGGAGAGGCAGGGGACCAAGAGTTCATGATCTGCGCCACACTTTTGCCGTCCATACGTTAGTACGTTGGTATCGGGAGGGTGCAGATATTGATGCCAAACTACCGCTACTGGCCGCCTACATGGGCCATCAGAACATCAGAGGAACACAGCAGTATCTGCATCTTACTGCCGAACTGTTCCCTGAGATTAATAAGCGTGTCAATGCAGAGTTTAGTGATGTCATTCCACGGAGGGTCAAGTAATGAAGCCGACCGATTTCTCCGTTCTTGTAACGAATTTCCTGACACACTATCTCGCCGCACAGCGAAACCTAAGCCCCAATACTATCAAGGCCTATCGGGATGTATTTACCCTTCTTCTCCGGTATTGTCGCGATGTGCGAGGTATGGCACTGGAAAAACTCTGTCTCGCACAAATCGATGCCTCTTTGGTGGAGGCGTTTCTGAATCACCTGGAAAAAGACAGACATTCAGCTATCCGAACGCAAAACCATCGACTGGCAGCCTTGCACGCATTTTTTCGATACATCCAATCAGAAGAACCCGATCATCTATTTCAGTGTCAACAGATTCTGGCTATTCCCCTGCGGCGATATGCGCGTACTACCGTCAAGTATCTTTCCAAAGAGTACCTGACAGAGATTCTGGCGCAGCCCGATCTTAGCATGCGGGCAGGCCGAAGAGATGCGGTGCTATTGAGTCTTCTCTATGACACCGGTGCTCGCGTTCAGGAGTTGATCGACCTTTCAGCTGGTGATGTGCGACTGGAGCCTCCCGCGCAGATCCGCCTCATGGGAAAGGGGCGGAAGATGCGTGCTGTGCCATTGATGCAGGCAACGGTACAGATTCTACGCGATCATCTACAGGAAAATAATCTGGATAGCCCCGAGCATTTTGATCGACCGCTTTTTCACAACCGGCAAGGCACACGATTAACGTGTTCAGGCGTCCGTTATATACTGCAAAAGTATGTCCAGGCAGCACAAAGTAACCATCCTGGCTTTACTCAAGCAGTGAGTCCACACAGTTTCAGACACACAAAGGGCATGCACTTATTGCAAAGTGGCATTTCCCTCGAAATCATTCGTGATTTTCTTGGCCATGTAGATGTCAAGACGACGCAGATCTATGCAAAGGCAAACCTCGAAATGAAACGAAAGGCACTTGAGAAAATCAGCGATCCTTCCTTCGTTCCTAAGATCCCGTCCTGGAAGGAGAACAAAACGCTGCTCGAATGGCTTCATTCCTTATAACATTTTGGAGACTACCCATGCCCTGTTTTAACAAAAGTCCACCACACTCAATCCAATTATTATGGTGAGTCCCAGCAATTGTATTCATTTACCATCAATGGCTTGGAAAATTTACTGCGCATAACAACTTACTTTCCATAATAGCGCAAATGTGCAGCTGCACATTTGCGTTATCTTGGTGTAGAGGTAGACGATGCTCTTGAAATGGCAGAGCAAACTGAAATCTAAAGCGGAGACTGAGGGTGACGGCATCAAGTGCCGTCTTCCTCTAAGTTAACTGAAGGTCTATCTTGTTGTTTATGTTTAACTATTTACCTTTCAACGGCTACATGAACCGCTGATGCCATTAGATTGTTTGACGCAAATTTCAGGTGGGCGCCAGCAAATTTCACATCGCCTTGGCGGTGGCCGTTCGTCGTTTTTAATCACGCTCACCCTCATATTCACTCCTGAGATACAAACATTGACAATCTTTGTATTTAAATCTAGCATGATCTCTATAAATGCCTGCCCTTGGAGGTTATCATGCACGTATCCCTGACTACCGAGCTAGAGTCTCGCGTTAAAGCCAAAGTTGAAAGCGGCTTATACAACAATGCCAGCGAAGTTATCCGCGAAGCACTGCGTTTTATGGATACCCACGAAGACTGGATTCACGAAGTAAAGTTGGCTCGATTGCGCGAACAACTGAAAGTTGGCACTGATCAACTAGACCGTGGCGAAGGCATTACGGTTGAATCAAAAGCAGCTTTAGATTCATTGTTTGACGACATTAAGGGTTAAGCCGCATGCCTGCACACCAGCTTGTCATTGCGCCTGCTGCCAAAATTGATCTTAAAGATATCTACCAGTACGGACTCCGGCAGTGGGGGCAGACCCAATCTGACAACTATCTGAAAAATATCAAAGATAGATTTTGGTCGCTAACAGAACAACCGCTAATGGGGAGCGAGCGCACAGAGCTCCTACCCGGCGCCAGAAGTCTACCCATCGAAAGCCATACCGTGTTCTACCGAGTCACTTCCGATACAGTTGAAATCATTCGGATTTTACATGACCGCCAAGACCCGCAACGACACTTAAAATAGCTCAAAAAAACTAACGGGCTCAGACTCGATCGAAAGAACAACTTAGGTTGCGATATCTGCTTTCCTTGCCTCTCGAAATTCTGGCATGATTTTTAAATTTTGCTTGGAGCTATTTTCAAATTTAATCGGAATTTTCTCTTGGTCTGCAGAAGACTAAAAGCAGTCAAAAAAATTACCGCTAAAAATCTTACCTCAGAGATTTCTTAAAGAGACAGCAAGGGGCACTTTTCAGACACTATATGTGTTGAAATGACACTTTATATGATAATCATCAGCATATGGTTTACTACTACCTACAGGCAAGCCAAAGGATGCACAAAAAGGGCACAAGCAAAAATTCGTCATATCAACAAAATTCAAAACCAATCTTAACATACTGTTTTTATTATTTATTACTGGTCGGGCATGCATCACATGAACAAAGCCGCTATCTGTCTGTTATTATTAGTTTATTCCTTAAGCTGATCACTTTAATACCCCTATATGTACCCTCATAAACCGTAGAGCTGCCGGGGTCGGCTACCTCATCAGCTATCTGCATAAATGAACCTACCGGCCCTATTAGCCTCAATTAACTTTAACAGATTAATTCCCGATCAATACCCACAATACAAATACTCCCGCACTTCAAATAAACAAAAACCCCAACACCTCCATAAGACTGGCAGGGCTTTCATACACACCCAGGGGATCAGCTGTGGCCCGCAAGCAGGATTTTGCGGACTTTTATCTACTTATGGCACGTTTTCCAGAAAAAAGCTGTCCTTCTAATTTCTCGCTTTCTCCAAAGGCGTAATATTGTCCATATTTTGCCTCAATGGCAACAATGGTTATTTATTGCACGCCGCCTGTCTTTGTTTTTTGGTTTTTTGTCAAGGCCTTATTGGAACGCTTGATTATCGAGCATGATGCAAAAGCAGTTTTCGCACTTGAGTAGTTAAATATAAAAATCAACCAGATGGCTGGCTTGGATGTGTTTTATTAAATTTAATTCGTTACGGCACCTTTCTTTTCTTATCATTTGCTTTGTACAAACTAATAACACCAGCAAAATAAAAAATCGATATAAAAACCCAAAATAGAGTGGGATTCTCATCTCTAACAAGATCCCTTCCTGGAAAACCCAAAACACCTATAATGGAACAATAGGTCGCATAGACTAATGTAACGACACCCGCAAATTTCATTTTGTGTTTTTTGTTAAATTTCACACCTACTCTCCCAGCCTTCATACAAGAGTAATTGCAGGACACCTAATATAGCTGAAAATGAAGTCGCAGCAGCAACCTGTAGCGTCCACTTTTTGCTTTTATCGCAACGATGGTTGCTTTTTTGCGCTGCGCCTGTTTTTTATTTTTCGGTTTTTCCACATGTCCGGTCTTGGGTTAGTAGTGGGTGGATGTCCCACATATCTGGTCTTTTCAGATTCCTATTTCTATAAGAATCAACCCAACAACTAATATCGAAAATAAAAAAACAAATCTGTGCTTCCATTTTTTTATTGATAGAACACAAAATGACATAAATAAAACAAAAGGTGCAACCCTGCCATAATCTAGGTTTATTGTACTACGTGCAATGCCAACATTTACCATTAGAAAAAATATCAAACAAAAGAATAGAATAAACTCTTGAAAAAACGTGACCATAGATATTTTTTTCGACCCAGAATGCGACAGATTGTACTTGTAGAGAAATGCAGAAACTGTGGACAAAACTATACCAAACAGAACGCTCGCTATTCCCGACCACAAATTGGATGAAAAGCTCAAATTCACGCCGGCAAAAAGCACTAATACACCAACACATACCATCACAAGAAGGCGCTCTTTTTCAACCTTTATTGCTTTTTCTTTGTAATGTTCTAGCAAAACCGAAAAAATTCGCACTATTGTTTATCCTATAAAATTCTAAGTTGCGAGTTCAATTCATCCTCACTATTGACTATTCACTATTAGTGCGAGAAATGCCAATGTGGATTCTACTAAAAGCACAATACTTCTCACCGCCATTATAGTCCCAGCTGCAGTCCCAACCCCAGCTAGCACAGTAACTATAAAAGCATCAATAAATAAGGAAACCACTACCATAAGCGCGATAGCAAAAATTAATCCGGCAAATTGGCCTTCCAATAGATCATCGATATTCTGGAAAAATTCATTTAGAACAGACAAAACACGTGAACCACCAGATCCGCTGGGCCCGGCACTAAATCCTTCTAACAAGAGCACCGCTGATTCCACGATTTCTAAAATCATTTCTTGTCCATCAGCACCGCCATTAATTTTATACGCCCCACTCCCTGTCTGCGGATCAATAATAATATACCCAACTCCCGTCCAACCATTTTTGGTAATCGGATGCTGCGACGTCGTCACTTCATACCCCACATTAACCGCCTGTGTAATCTCATCTATCACCGACTGATCAATCGTCAGCTCTTGCATAGCGGTTGTAAGATTAGCTGACGTAATCGTATAAATCCGCTGACCTTCTGCCGATGCTATACTCAATGCTTTAACCGCACTAATTCCTTCTTTCGGTTTCTCTGTGGTGGAGAAAATCTGCTCTGGCACTATATGCTCATAAGCCGACAACATATGCCCCGTGGTTTTATTGTAGTCCACCCAGTTATTCCAGCAGTTTTGTTTGCACTCAGCGCTGGTTTTCAGCCGATCCATATCCATTAACACACCAGTCATTTTGACTTCATGCGGTTGACCAAACAGATAAATCAGTTGGCTGTTAGTGGAAAACGTCCCATAGCTGGGTTCTCGGTAATAAACAATATCGCTGGCCTGTGCTCTCAACTGCGCCTGCACATGCGTCATTGCCAAATACCCCATCATACCCCCTTGCAACAAATCCCCCACCACATCGTGTTTTGTCAAACTGTCGTAGGTCTGATTTTCCAATTGGGTTTTCGTGTTATCGAGATTGCTTTGCAAATCCTGAAGCTGCGCCGCCGACATCCCATGCAAATCCAACCCTATCGCCTGATACTCCCCGGTAATCACCGGATTAATCGTCTGCTGCCACCCACTACGTTCACTCCATAAACCTTTTTTTGTCTTGAGTTCCCGCCCAAATGGAATTGCGGCTGATTCAATCTGTATTGCCCCATCAATCGTAAACTGTCCTTTAACCTGAAACAGATCCGCCGGAATAGTGTTGGGCAACTCTTCAGGAGTCTGTGGATTGTCCGGCAAATAATCCAGCAATGCCTGTTCATCGGCGGCGGTAGCCGGTGAAAAGGAGAATGCGAGTTTTTTCGCTACCAGTTCGACGGTAGACTTTTCAATCGTAAATAATTCGCTATCATATTCATCCAACAACGCAAACTGAAAAGTATGCCGCTGTTGATCCGGCACTTCACTGAATTTCTCTTGCACAAACACTTGCTCATAAGGCAATGCGGCGGGCAGCGTTACGTCATCGCGTTGAATAATCTGTTGATTACCCAGCACATCACCCACGGTGGCATTTTGCAGATTGTTATTGATATAGGTTTCCAGTTGAGTTTTATAGTTATCCATCTGGGTTTGGATATACGCTTGATCCACATTCTGCACCCAACCGGCTGTTTCATCCGTCGTTGCCGTGGTTTGAATATGATTGACAAAGGCTTCGGCATCAAAGGGGACTTGCTGGGCGATATCCATGCCTTCGCTAAAACTATATTGCTTATAACTCGGATCAAGCGCGACCCATTGACCATTGGTATACACCTCCGCCCAGCTGTGTTCGATATCAAAGTATGTATCTTTTCCGTTAATGCGAATCAGAGTGCTGGGTATACCACCTTGGGCCAGCAGGTTTTGCGCCGCTTCGACCACTTCAACGCCACCGACCCAGTTCATCACCGGCTCAATGGGCACACGCACTGTGCCGTATTGATAGCGTGCGGGGATGCTTGACGCACGCATCAGCGCCACCAACAGGCTGGCCGTATCCATAGCATTACCGGCCTGTATTGCCAGGGTTTGTCCTGCACCCTGAATAGAGCCATAACTGGGAATAAAGCGGATGTTGTTGTAAACCCAGTTGTAGATTTCAACCGGATCGTAATTGAGTTCAGCCGCCTTGTTTTGGATAGCGGTACTTAACGGTGCATCCATGGTGGCGGCGCTGTCTTCCGGCAA
>PIVM01000782.1 GCA_003353945.1 Gammaproteobacteria bacterium | reverse complement strand
CGGGGTAATCATGTACCGTACCACCTATGCCAATTAACTTCGGAGTTGCATGAATAGTTCCTCCGCTTCCAGGGGATAATCATGTTCCACACCCCCTCTTTCATTTTCGTGGTGTTCCGAGGCAGGATTCGAAATAACAGCGCACATGCACGCAATACTCTTTCCCTAGGGGCAATCAAGACCATTGAGTTCCCGTCTACGGCTTAACCTCACAGCCAGCACTACAATAGCACTCACAATTCCCTACTGACACAGGCGGTAGCATTTTGACAGGAACCGGACCTGAAGTTCTCGTACACCGTACCTTCGTTGTCGCGCCCATCACAAATATGAAGTTTGTTCAAGTTGGAAAGCTTGTGGGTTTATTTTGTCTTTGCCTTGGAGCAACTCTCACGGGTGCCCAAGGTTGTGGAACAAACAGTGCTCCCTGCAGTAGAATGACTGATTGCTGTGATGGTCTTAATTGCGTAAACATGTGGCGAGGCGATACGCTTAAACGCTGTTTCGAGCCAGGGTTGTATGGATTTATAAACCATTGCATCCCTGAAGGTAAACAGTGCAACAATGGAAAGCGACCACACTTTTGTTGCCGAGGTTTAGGCTGCTTCGAAGAGGAGGGGGACAATCCTAAGTCTTATTGTAGACCTTGCGTGGCATATGGCCGGGAATGTGATGCTCTAGCATCAATTTGCTGCCCCGGACTGGCTTGCGTGGACGACAGTGGTACCAACAAGTGTTTCTATCCTGAGTAGACAGGCTTGCTGGTGCCCTTTACTTATTTATTTAGCCATGATTCATTGTTTTTCTGCTGTGTGAAATTGACAAGTTGGCTGGATTACAGTAAGGAGAATGGTATATCTATTATTGTGATTAAAAGTGTGTATAG
>PIVM01000112.1 GCA_003353945.1 Gammaproteobacteria bacterium | reverse complement strand
GGAGATTCTGCTATCTATATCGGATGGCCATTTAAGACGCATTCTAAAGCGGGTGCTGAAGGATTCGAATTTCGCTAGGCTCACTGGGAATAGATGTTCATGGCTGAAAAAATGGTTCTCATTCCCGGTCGCACCAGCGCCCAGGGCGTTGCCTTGAATGCCGGAAAGCTAAAAGACGAATACATCAAACTGACATCGATGCTGGAGATGAACGTCGATGATATGGCTCGCTTGGAATTGAGCGAAGGGGACAAAGTATGCCTGCGGTCCGCGAGCGGAGAGACGGTGGTCACGTGCAAGGGGCGTAGTGCCGAGGACCTCCCCTCGGGGTTGCTGTTTCTTCCTTATGGTCCGCCGAGCAGCCAGTTGATGGGAAGCGATACGGCAGGCACGGGCATGCCGCTCTCAAAAAATATCGAGGTCGAGGTGTCTCGTAATGGTGAATAAAACGAACCCGGAAAATCCCATTCCGGAAAATCCCATTATCAAAAACGCCACATGCACCTTCTGTGGCTGCGTGTGCGATGACGTGGATTTGACGGTGGATACGGAGGCTAAGCGAATCATCAAGGCCAAGGGGGCCTGCGCCATCGGCAAGGCCTGGTTCCTTGAGCATGGTGTCGAAGATCGTCCCCAAGCCCTGATCGATGGCTGCCATGCAAGCATGGACGAGGCGGTCGAGGAGGCTTCCCAGATTCTCGCGAACGCCCACTATCCGCTTATTTACGGCTTGAGCGACACGACGACAGAAGCACAGCGGCAAGTTGTGGGGATAGCCGACATTATTGGCGGCACCATCGATACCACTTCTTCGGTGTGCCACGGCCCCTCGGGCATGGCATTTCAGGGAGTGGGCGAAAGCACCGCGACCCTGGGCGAGATCAAAAACCGCGCCGATCTGGTGATATTCTGGGGAGCGAACCCAGCCGAATCCCATCCCCGTCACTTCGCCCGTTACTCGGTCACCCCAAAGGGCAGGGATATTCCCAATCGCAAAAAGGACCGCACCATCGTCATGGTGGATGTGCGGCGCACCCCGAGCACCAAGGCCTCCGATATTTTCCTGCAAGTTAAACACGGCAGCGATTTCGAGGTTCTATGGACCTTGCGCGCTCTCGTCCGGGGGCGCAAGGTCGATCCCGCCATCGAGGCGCGGTGCGGCGTTCCCTTGGCCGAGCTTGAAGATTTGGCCGAACGCATGAAAAAGTGCCGTTACGGGGTCATGTTCTTCGGCATGGGCCTGACCATGACCCGTGGACGTCATTTCAATACCAGCGCCCTTATGTCTCTGGGCACCGATTTGAACAAGCATACCCATTTCGTCGTCATCGCCATGCGTGGTCATGGCAACGTCACCGGCGCCGACAGCGTTCTCTCCTGGCAGACAGGATACCCTTTTGGCGTGAATTTCAGCTTGGGCTACCCACGCTTCAATCCCGGCGAATTCACCTCGGTTGATCTTCTTTCACGGGGCGAGGCGGATGCCGCTATGATCGTCGCCAGCGACCCGGCATCGAACATGCCCAAGGCGGCAATTGAACGATTGCAAAATATTCCGGTGATCGCCCTTGATCCGAAGACAACAGCAACAACTAAACTAGCGCGTGTCTCGTTCACCACCGCGCCCTATGGCATTAGCACTGGTGGTACGGTTTACCGCATGGACAATGTGCCCATTCCTCTGCGCAAGGCCTTGGACTCTCCTTTCCCAAGTGACGAAACGGTAATAAGGGCGATCCGAAAACGTGTTACCGAATTAACCGCCGACCGCGAACCGATCACCGGGGATTTATCAGCAAAAGTTCCCGCTTAATCAAGAGCTTCCGCAAACAAAGGGTGCCTGGGGATGTCAATGCTACGAATTGTCAATGGCAAGGTCCATGACCCCGCGAATGATATCGATGGTGAAGTGCGCGATATTTGCGTGAAGGATGGGAAGATCGTCGAAAGCGTTCCCGCCGAGGCGCGTCGCATTGACGCCCATGGCATGGTGGTGATGCCCGGAGGCGTTGACATCCATTGTCACATCGCCGGCCCCAAGGTCAATTTGGCGCGCAAGCTGCAGCCCGAAGACCATCGCTATGACGTCCAGCACCGCACCCCGATCACCCGATCGGGCACCGGCGGCACGGTCCCCTCGACCTTCACCACCGGTTACCGATACGCGACGTTGGGATACACCACGGCCATGGAGGCGGCGGTGCCCCCCCTTGGCGCCCGCCACGCCCATGAGGAATTACAGGATACGCCGGTCATTGATAAAGGCTTTTACATCCTGATGGGGAATAACATTCTGCTCTATGACCTTCTCAAGGAAGGACGTTTCAAGGACCTCCGCGAAGCCGTGGCGTGGTGGCTCAACGCCACCAAGTCCTATGCCGTGAAGCTGGTCAATCCGGGCGGCGACGAGCCTTGGAAAGGACAACGCAACGCCAACGTCACCAAGCTTGACAAGAAAATCGACAGTCTTGACATCACCCCCCGGCAAGTCATCAAGGGGCTGGTGGACGCCGCCGCTGATTTGGATTTGCCTCATCCGGCGCACATTCACTGCAACAACCTGGGCCACAGCGGCAATTACGAAACGACTCTGGAAACCATGCGCACCGCCGAGGGCAGACGCGTTCACATCACCCACATCCAGTTTCATAGTTATGGCGGAGAACTCGGCAGCGAGCCATTGTCGAAGGCTCCCGAGATCATCGAGTACATTAACACCCATCCCAACGTCAGCGCCGACGTCGGACAAATCATGTTCGGCAAGGCGACAATCATGACCGGTGACGCCCCCCTGTCGTGGCTGCTTCGTAATCTCTCGGGCGACAAGAAATGGGTTAACGCCGATACCGAATGTGAAAGCGGTTGCGGCATTCTCCCCTTCGCCTACCAGGAACACATCTATACCCACGCCTTGCAATGGGCCATAGGATTGGAACTTTTCCTGCTTTCAAAGGATCCCTGGCGTCTGGTGTTGTCCACCGATCATCCCAATGGCGGTTCCTTCGCCAGCTACCCACGCCTGATCCGACTGCTTATGGACAGGAACTTCCGCAAGGAGGAAATGTCCAAGGTTAACCAGCGGGCCCTGCGGAAGATCAACCGTTCCCATCTGGACGAGCGTGAATACACCCTTCAAGAGATTGCCATCATCACCCGCGCCGGGCCGGCGCGGCTTCTTGGGCTGCGTGACAAGGGCCATCTCGGCGTTGGCGCGGATGCCGATATCGCCATTTATACCGAGGACGACAACAAGGAGGAAATGTTCGGGGTGCCCCGCTATGTCATCAAGGACGGTCAAATGATCATAGATAACCATGAGTTCAAAAACGATCACGAGGGGCGCACCCTGCATGTGGCGCCTGCCTATGACCATGATATTGAACAGGTTATCCGTCCGTTCTTCGAGGATTTCTACACGATCCGTTTTGACAACTATCCGGTGACCGAGCATAGCCTGACTCTCCACCAACCCTTCCCAATCGAGCGGAGATCCATTAACCGGTAGCTGCGAATCATGGAAATTCACAACACGGAAATTGTCGATACTTTTGCCGAGGCCTTCAAGATGTGGGGGGCGCGCGTCATCGTCACCGCCCACAGTCCAAAATGGGTCCGGGCGGCCGCCCAGGCAATGACCGGATTCGCCACCTCGGTGATCGGCTGCAAGTGCGAGGCCGGGGTTGAGCGGGAGTTGACACCGGCAGAGACTCCCGATGGACGGCCCGGTGTGAGCATCCTGTTGTTCGCCATGGACGCCGAGGGGATCGGCAAGCGTCTGGTGGAACGTATCGGACAAAGCGTGATGACGTGCCCGACCACCGCCTGTTTCAACGGCCAGGAAGGCGAAAAAAGCGTCGTCGTCGGTGGACAGCTCCGTTATTTCGGGGATGGATACCAAATCTCCAAGAGACTGGATGGACGCCGGTTCTGGCGGATTCCGGTGATGGACGGTGAGTTCCTGGTCGATCACCAATTTGAAGTCTGCCCGGCGGTTGGCGGCGGAAACCTGCTGATCCTGGGAACCGATCTTCCAAGCGCCCTGAACGCGGCGGAGAAGGCGGTGGAGGCCATTGACGGAATCCCCGGCGTCATTTTGCCCTTCCCCGATGGTGTCGTGCGTAGCGGCAGCAAGCCCGGTTCCAAATACAAAAGCCTGTTTGCCTCGACCAACGACGCCTATTGCCCCACCTTGCGCGGCATCGCGCCGGAAACGAATGTGCCCGCCGAGGCAGGGTGCGTTCTGGAAATCGTCATTGACGGCCTCAATCTGGAAGCGGTGGAGAACGCCATGCGCCAAGGAATCAAGACCGCCGCCGGCTGTGATGGCGTGATCAGGATTTCCGCCGGAAATTATGGTGGTGGGTTGGGTCAATTTATGATCGGACTTCATGATCTGGTCAGGGAGTGAAAGAGCAGTCTCATGGTCCTTGATCTGAAACTCCGCACTCAACTGGATATTCCGCTGGAGGCAGGAATCATCAGCCCCGATCGTCTTGCCGGTTTGACCGAATCGGAAATCGCGCGGGTTCCCCTCATTCACGGCAACCGCAAGAAATCCCTGGGGGATTTCTTTGATATTTCGGGAACCTGTGATGGGGAAATTCGACTCGTCGGAGATTTTACCAAGGTCAAGTCCGTCGGTTCCGGGATGACCGGCGGACGCATCATCATCGAGGGCAACTCCGGCATGCACCTTGGCTGCGCCATGTCGGGTGGAGAGATCGCCGTCGAAGGCGATGCCGGGGACTGGACCGGCGCCGAGATGTCGGGGGGACGCATCGTCATAAAGGGGAACGCCGGCCATATGGTCGGCGGCGCCTACCGGGGCGGTCATATGGGCTTGCAGGGTGGCGAGATCATCGTCCACGGCAACACCGGCAACGAGGCCGGCAATTCCATGCGAAATGGCTTGATCGTGATCATGGGAAACAGCGGCGACTTCACCGGCGCCAACATGTTTTCCGGAACCATTATCGTCTTCGGAGAACTCGGGATCCGTACCGGCGCCAGTATGAAGCGGGGATCCATCATCTCCATGCGTCATGCCGATCTACTGCCCACGTTCACCTATTCCTGTTTCTACCACCCGTCTTTCCTGCGCCTTTACTTGCGGCGTCTGCGTGATATGGGGATATCAATCGACGATGCCCAGATCGAGGGGGGATATCATCGGTGGTGTGGTGATTCCATGGAGTTGAACCGAGGCGAAGTTCTTCTTTTCTCAGGTTCCCCCGGATCGTAAGGCGAAGTTCTCGAACTGAGGTGGTCCCACATCGTTGGACAGTTTGGCGGCTCATTTAAGGTGTTGTCTAATTCCGATTTCCAGGACCACTTCAGATTCCGGCACATTTCAGCAGAAACAAAAAGCCCGCAACCATTTAAGGTTACGGGCTTTAATTTGGTTGCGGGGGCTCGCAACAATCAAGCTCCTACATTATCAAAATTCATTTAGATGACCATGAAGACACACAGGAGTGAACTGAACGGATGCTACAGGGGGTCGAGCGGTCGTGAGAACGTAGTCCCTGACAGCCGGATGTGACCCTAACGTGACGAGGGTGTTCAGAATTCCGTGTCATTGGCATAGTTCAAATATCCAACACGCCACCTAATCTTCCTTCAAAGTAGATTGAAAGTTGGGACAGTGTCAAATTCCAGTTTTGTATGGGCATCGTCCATTTCTGTGTGGCGGTTTTAATGCCCATATAGAGCAGTTCCAGTAGGCTGTTTTCATTGTGGGACGCACCCTTGGTTTTAGTCAACTTGCGGAACTGACGATGCACGGCCTCAATGGAATTGGTAGTGTAAATCACCCGCCGGATATCTGGCGGGTATTTGAAATAGACCGAGAGATTTATCCATTTTTTCCGCCATGATTTGATAACGACCGGATACTTCGCGCCCCATTTTTCTTCCAACGCATCGAGCGCGGTTTCTGCACCTTCAATAGTTTCAGCCTTATAAACGGGCTTAAGGTCGGCCATGAATTCCTTCTGGTTTTTGCTCGCCACATATTTTAGAGAATTGCGGATCTGGTGGACCACGCAGAGCTGGACTTCTGTCTGTGGGGAAAGATGGCGTTGATCGCATCGGGAAAGCCAGTCAGGCAATCAGAATGTCTTCAAGGCCACGGTTGTTGAGGTCTGTCAGCACTGATAGCCAGAAGTTCGCACCTTCAGTTTCCGAGAGATATAGGGCCAGAATTTCCTTCTTCCCCTCCAGCGTCAGACCCAGCACCGTATATACCGCTTTTCCTGCGTAACGACCATCCTGCTTGACCTTGTAATGGATCGCATCAAGCCAGACGAAGGGATAATGACTAGCAAGAGGACGCTGCTGCCAGGCCCTGATTTCGGGGATCAACTTGTCCGTGACAGTGCTGATCATGGCACTTGAGACTTCAAGACCGTAAATTTCAGCAATATGTCCGGCGATGTCGAGATAGCTCATCCCCAAGCCAAACATCGAGATGATCTTCCGTTCAATCTCATCGCTCATGTGAGTCTGGTGTTTCTTCGCCAGTTGCGGTTCAAACGATCCCGCCCTGTCGCGTGGCGTGGCTAGAGTCCGTTCTGAATAGCTTGAATCATTGTGACCTGATTCTAAAAAACCGGACTGGCTGGTACTTTAGTTATGCTGAGGTCTCAAGTTGTTAAATCAATACAATTAAAACTATCCGCTTGCACCACCAGATCAATGTGGCATAACATAAAAAATTAGCAAACTCCTCAACTCGTCAGTAAGCTTGGGGTATTTGACGACAAACAGCCCGCGTGATTTCTTGTATTCAAGTCCTCAAAAGTAAAGGCGCAAACATGTTCAGCATCAATAAAAACATCGCTCTATTAAAGGGAGAATACCCCCGCCGAGGGCCAGATTTTTTTATAATTGGAGCAACGCGTTCCGGCACGACGTATTTGCACCATCTATTAAAACAGCATCCGGATATTTTTATGCCACAAACAAAGGAGCTTCATTACTTTAACAGTAATGGGAAATACAGTAAGGATCTTAAAAAATATCTGGGTATGTTCTACGGTTACAAGAAAGAAAAACTTATAGGCGAGGCAACGCCTCTATATTTCGAAAAAGGTACACTGTACGATTCAGATGGAAGGATACTTTTTTTTCAAAATGAAACGGCAATTGAACGCTTACATCATCACTACCCTGATGCAAAAATTATTATTTCACTACGAGATCCAATCGATAGGATTGAATCCATATACTCAAAAAACTTTAGCCAGGGAAAGGTCACGACGACCCTCCAGGAGGAGATAGGCCAGGAGCTGGCTGACGGATCACGCCTGCATTTATTATACAGAAACCGCTATGACATTCATTTAAAAGAAATATTCAAATATTATCCGCAAAAGCAGGTGAGTATTATTATTTTTGAAGACTGGGTAAGCGACACAAACAAGGCTCTATCAGATATAAGCTCCTTTATTGGAGCGCCCTATGTAGAAATAAATGGAGATGAAGAAACAAGAAACACAAGAGAATCCTATCAAAAGCGGGGCTCATCCTCCGGGATGGAACTTAAATTGTCCTTAAACCAGGAGACCGCGAATATCATCAAAGATGAACTATCCCCGGTGTACCCATATCTAAACGAGCTCTTAGCTCGCACTCTTCCGTGGAAATATGGTTAAAACTATTTTCCTCGAAGGATTCTTTCTCATCACGAAAGCAAGCGAACCATGAACGCCACCATTGAAAAAGCAAACATACCGTCGTGGAGGCGCTAGGAGATGGGAGCCACCTCCAATTTCACAAAGATCTTTCTGCCCATTCTTTCAGCCATGAATGAGGTGGCCCCACATCGTTGGACAGTTTGGCGGCTCAGTTAGGGTGTTGTCTAATTCCGATTTCCAGAACCACTTCAGATTCCGGCACATTTCCGCAGAATCAAAAAGCCCGCAACCATTTAAGGTTACGGGCTTTAATTTGGTTGCGGGGGCCCGCAACACGCTTTGTAGACTTTTTGATGCAAATCTATCGGCTGTATAGTTTGCGAGCGCAAAAATAGCTTAAGAAGTTGGTTCAATAGATTTTTTTAACGCGCTACGAAAATAATGTTGGTTCAGCATATCCTTTATCGATTTATTCTTTGCCTTATCAGCGTAAATTTTCAATTCCCGACCTTCTTTCCAACCCACTGTATAGCCTCGCAAGTCTGTTTCCTGGTCATTCAACCAAGATAGACCCGACACAGCGAATTGCCCATTTGACCAGAGTTCGAAATGAAATGGCTTCTCTGTGTATGTCCCACCGCTGCTCAAAATCGAATAAATCAAAGGCACCCGGTCCAGATACCATTTTTTAATATCTTTTTCACTCACCCGCGCTCGTGGGTTCTTGGCTTTACATTCAATAATAAGAATTCCTTTGTCGGCTCCGCAATCAAGTTGAACATCAATTTCTGCTTCTCGACCAGATATCATGTCTTGACGCCGTTCACCGGTCTTCAAGTAGCCACCTTCAACATCTTTGACCACACTCCCAATAACAAGCTCAAATAAGTCTCCCAGAAGATTGTCCGAAGCCCCTTTAATTTTGCTCAAGCTGCTCATTACTTTAACAAGTTGATCTGGATCACCTGAAATTGTTTTTCCCAAATCAGTAAGCATTACCACGAGCTCACGAAGAGCCTCGGCCAGCTCTTCGCCAAATAGATTCCTCAGGGCGACTGTCAGAATTCCCTTCCCTTTAAGCAAATTAAGAGCCTCGGCATCAAAGACATGCCCCACCATCATAGGCAAAATTGGTGGTACTTTTTTTGGCGCGGCGGCCAAGTTACATTTTCTGAGAAAGGCCTCTGCTTCCGCTTTTCCGATAGCATCTCGTAAATTGACGTCGCAGGCGAAAAAACCCGGTATCACGCTGCCATTTCGGACAGACACAAGAGGGCGCATATATGAAGGCGCTGTAATATCCCATGTTATGCCAGAGACCATCGGCGGATTGGCTTCATATCTCGCAGCAAATTTTTCGTAACTTCCAAAACCTATCTTGCGCGCCCAATCCTTTATCCCCAATAGTGCTATTTCTTCTGCCAATTCATTTGCCCGTACTTGAGACAAAGAATCACGTGGAAAATTAAAGGGCTTAAAACGGATATAATCGCGCTCACCTTCGCTAAATTCTTCAAGTAAATTTACCTTTAAAAGTCTCTCCAAAATTCTAGCTGGCGACAATTGACCAGTACGGGCCGCTGGCGTTCCTGCAATTCTGGGGAACAGTTCAGTCGGCACGACACCACCGCGCGATTTCAAAGAAGTAATTGCTGCCCAATATGACTTTCCGGCTTGGTAACAGGCCTCTTCAAATTTCTCCCAAAATCGTGGGTCACCATATTGCTCTTGAAGGTAAATAAAACGCGCGTTTTTTTCGAAACGTACACCTGCAAATCGCTCGTAGCTGCCTTGAGCACGTTGAATACGCTTCCTCGCGGCGGAGGCACCAACACCATCTGCGGTAAGCGCGGAAATAAATTCCGTCGTCAAACCTGGTCCATTCTTTTTGAGTAGTTTATGGATTTCACTAGACATAGTGGGAGAAGATAGCATATTCCCAGAAAAATGTCACACTGCTCTATTTATAAAAGCTTCTCTTTGACGAGGGTCCGTGATTTTGCACCTGTTAAAATAAGCCAATTTCCCCCTTTATTTCAATGGGTTATTAAACACAGAAAATTTTGTCAGATACTATTTGTCCACTCACCATACGCCCAATTGAGCCTTTTTTGTCCGATCTAGTAAAATCAGGAAAGCGTCTGGATCGAAAATCCGAGAGTCTCCAATCTCTCTTGTTGGTCCTTGGTAATGAGGAGGTCGGCAGTTCAATCCTGCCCCCGACCACCACTTTCCAGCGATTTCAATTTCCCATGGCGGGCTCTCGGCGGATAAGAATCACGAACCCCACCCTTTTTCATTTTTCAGGAATATCATGCCGTCAAAGGCCGCGAGTTTTGCTCGATCCTCAGAATTATAACGACGGTTTGATGAAATAGACTGGCCTGTTTCTCTGTCTTTGAGACGCCCACCCCAGGAACCGTCCGCTTTTTGAAAAATTACGATATTGAATCCGTCCGTATTCAGGAAGGTGTTTCCTTTGCTGGAAACCCTCCAGGTGCGGCTCAGCCAACGTCGTCTGCGCTGCCTAGCATTTCGAAGAACACGCTCTCGCTGGCGTGGGGCTTCGTAGTCTTCTTCCATATGCTCCGCGCATATGCAGCCAACACCAAGGGTGTCCGAATAATCGGTGTGCTCCATATAGTGGACGTATCGAATTTCTTGAAATTCACACATTTCGCATACGGTATCCGGTTCACCCAAGTCCTCCACATGAACACAAATCCACCCCTTGTGAGGCACACCCTGCTCAGACCATTTACCACGATTTTTACCCATCGCCGGTTATCCATTTCCGGGGTCAGGCAGCGGTATATCTCGGATACTCCATCCCCCGCCCTCTAAGGCCTCTTTTTGTTGGGCGCTGATATGATCTGAATGAACGGCTAGGCACAAAAGGTGTTTTGGGCGACTCATTGCCACATAGAATTGACGCATGAAAACCTTGTTGGGTTTGAATGCCCTCCGCGAATTCGGCTTATCCGGCAGTTGTTGATTTGGGTGCTCATCACTCGGCAGCTCCCCGATCAGATACGGCAGCATAGTTTCAAGGTCGAAGCAGTGATTTTTTGTTTCAACAACTAACGTCGCGTCGTGTGTTTCCCCCTTGACGCCGTGGATCGACGAAAGCTCGATTCGGAAACCATCAGAATGTCTGGCGCTGTTCTCAGGCAAAGGAATGATCGAAGCGCCCTCTTCCTCTGCCACATCAATCGTCTCCTCCTCAGAGAATGCCATATACGCGGTTACTTCGGCTGGGATATTCTGAAGTTTAAGGACTCCGCTCAGTGCCTCACAAATTCCATCCCAAAATACTTGGTCAATCTGATAAGTACGGTCCAGCAGCAAACGAACGCTCTCGCGAAAATTTTTCCATTCGCCGCTGACCTTTAGAGACTCTCGCAGAGACATGGACGAATAATACCGTCCTTCCTCATCCCTCATGTCGGCCATTCTCAAAAGCCTAAGAACGCAATCCATCAGGAGCTTGTAACTGGTTGCCCAGTCGATGAATGGAGATTGACGACAGTAACGAACCGCCTCGATTAAGGAGTTTTCTCTGAAATTCTTCTTTGATTTTGCTTTGTCGTATCCATGCCAATAGTGGCCGATCTTCAACTGATCCACATTCGGATCAATTTCGTTCCCCACAGCACCAACGGCCTTCACAGAGAATAGATGCGATCTCTTTTGCTCGTCTGAAAATTGGTCAGAAACAATATCTGTAAAAAATTCGATAACTCTTTCGCGGGTGTTATCATCAAAATTAATGATCGTGTGTTCAAAATCGCCACCGTCGGCGTGAGCCTCTGATCTGACAGCCAGGGCGTCTTCCGATAGCTCCGTCTCTAATGGAATGTCATTGAAGCTAAACGCCTTAATCTTGCTTGCAAGAATATCATCAAATCGGTGGGATTTATGGACCACAAAGTCCATATCCTCTACGGATTTTCCATTGAAGCTTTCATTTGGTTCTTCACTACCAAATCCGTGAAATATTGCTTGATCTGGATCACCAAACCGCTGAACGATCAATGTGGGCTCGTCGAGCGGAAAAATCTGAAGCAGTAATTCGTCCTGAAATTTCTGCGTGTCTTGCATTTCGTCGAGAAAAACGCAGGGGAACCGCTTTGTCACGGAATCCCGTAGTTCTACATTTTGCGATAAGGTGATGTGTGCATGAGTATACATGTCCCTGTAGAGATAAAACCCTCGTTGATCCAAATATTGCTTTAGCCGAACCAATGCCTGCTGAGCTCGTTGTAAATTCTGGTCCTGCTGCCATGCACGCGGACGCTTACTGATATTTACTTCCACTCCATTTTCAGAACAAAATTGAAAGGTTGCCCGCAGGAATCCATCCTGGGCATCACTATTACCCAAACCATTCAACGTGCCTTGAAACCATACAAACTGTTGCAGTGCCATTAATCTTCGTGCAGCCTTAACGTATTCGTCATTATCGATAATAATGTCGCTGACACCTTTCGACCGAAGATATGGTAGTGCAAGAAATCGATTCACAAATTCCTGAATTGTCCCGATGAAATGCGGGTAGGACAGCAGGCGTTGGGCTTCAAGCGTTTTTGATTTTTTTAATCGGTCAATGATTTCATCCTTCGCCACGTTCGTATGCGAAAGGACGCAAATACCTTGGTGCTGGAGAGGCCATTTTTTCGCAAGCAGTATTAGCTTGGCTGCTATAAGCGTCGTTTTACCGCTACCAGGGCAAGCCTGAACATCAATTGAGCGCATCGACTCAATAACAGAAATCCGGCCTTCATCATCGAGAATCAATTCTTCGTTGAGGGCGATGTTGACGATATCGTCTCTTGTGATCAGCCCATCAAGCGGGTTCGCCATCTCCCGCCCCCTCTGCGTTTGGAGCCTCTTCAACAATAGGCGCTGTCACGTATTCAATTGCATCGACGATATAAGGTGGCAGCTTTCCCTTAAGAGACATTGCGAAAGCAGCCCTCGCGGATATGGTGGCTTTCTCACATTCGGCCGGAACCGCCTTCTGCTCGTCAGAGAGAGCTTCAATAGATTCCTCGATTTTGGTGTCCAACTGTTTGGCAAAAATTTCGGACAGGTCATAAGCAAAGTCTGTTTTGGATACCTTGCTCTGAACATAGGTCGCCTTTTCATCATCGGTCCCGGCAACGTTTTCAATATCATCCTTAGACCCATGAAGCGCTTCATAGCATTCGTTAAAAAGTCCAAACCTCGCCAGACAAAACTCAAAGGTCCAGCGATCCGAAACAAAAATTTTCACGGCTTGCCTCTCCAAAGAGGTATCACCTTCCATCTTGTGGTTCGTTTTACGCCCTTGAGTTTGAGCATCCCGTTCGTCCTCATCTGCTTTTTCCCAATACGCTAGGTTTCCGCCCCGCCCATTGGCACCGGGTTCTTTTTTTTCAAGGAAACCGTGCGGATTGCTACCATCGCCTTTTTCTTCGGCGCATTCCGGCCACAGATCAAGGTCGCGAAGAACACACACCCGTGTAGAAGGCCATTCTTCTGGGGTGCCATCTTTACCCCGTCGAAGAAACAGCCTTGCAAACCGCTTCCATGACCCACTGTTGTCATACTTGACGATGGAAACACCGTAATTCTCAAGCGGCCTGCCGAGTAGTCTTGCGATTTCAGGAAGCAGGATATTTTCTGCATCTCCCTCAACGAATAACAGCCCTTTTGCGAAAAACACGTTTGCCTTGGTGGCATCCAGAAACTTCCGGAGGTATTTATAGTCGTCTGGCTCCAGTTCAGTTTCTTCCGGTCTCAGCGCCCATGTTCTGCCCCCACCCAGCATGATAATTTCCGATGGGTCGGCCTTGGATGACAGATTCGGGCTATGCGTTGTGACGATGCACTGGATGCCTTCGGGATTTTCTTTGGTTTTCACCTTGTCATTGATGAATTGTAGTAACTTCATCTGAAGCTGGGGATGAAGATGCGCCTCTGGCTCCTCGATAAGAAGGAGGGGAAATTCGTTTTCAACTTCCTGCTCCAACAAAAGCAACTCAGCCGCCATGAAGAGTAAATTGTGATACCCAAGACCGTGCAGTCTCCGATCTTCGGTAAGCGCTAAACTCAACCCCTCCAGAATCGCCCGGAGATGACGACGCTTTGCATTCTCCGGCAACGCACCAAGGCCGTCTGTTTTCACCCCGGCGATATCGATAAAAGCGCCGATCTTGTCTTTATCTTCCTCAAAAACGAGTTCGTGAAGGTAATGTTTCTGGATATTCTCTGCCGACTTTTTAAGTCCGGCGTCATCTGCCAAAAGTTTCTCATTCGCTTCAGCAATGATCGCTAATATACCATCCATCCCGTCTCGTATATCTTTGGAAGAGCTCAATATCTGTGATAGGCGCGATGCACGACCAGAAGAAAGCTCGGCTGCGGCGTCCCGTAACGGCTTAAGGTACGTGGTTGCCAGAAAATCACGGATTTCCGCCTCGATGGACAATCCATTCCCGTCTATTCCTGAACGAACCTCAGTTTTGATGTAGGGATAACCCCGACGCTCTGTGCCCGTCTTTTCAGCCGAAAGCTGCACGTACAAGACCGACTTGCGCTTTTCCGCCCCTTGTTCATCGGTGTAAGTTTCATGTGAAAGATGCTCAACAAAACGGTAAGCATTTTTATCAACATCTGAAAATTTTAATTGAATTGAAAGAGCGTTTCCTTCCCCATGAAAATCGGATTCTGCGATGTACGAACGCTCTGACGAGTTGGTGCCGAGTGTATATCTGATGGCGTCAATTAGGGTTGTCTTTCCGGAATCGTTCTCGCCAACCAGCACGTTCAGTCCTTGATTCAGCTTTAAATCAAGTTTCTGAAAAAGCCGAAAGTCCCTGATTGATACTTGCTCTAAGTACATCTCTACCCCTCCTCGATATCAGCGAAAAACTCGGAAGCTGGAGAAACTCCTGAAACAAGAAGGCGATCTCTGGCACGGGTGCATGCGACATAAAACAAATGACGTTCTGTTTCGTACACTTCATCCAACTCGGTTTCATCGGCAACGGTCTCGATGCGCTCTTGTAATGGCAAGATGTCATCATCGCAGGCCATGACAACGACGGCCTTGAACTCAAGACCTTTGGCCTCCAGATAAATCCCGTCGGTCGCCAGAATGAACTTGGCTTTACTCTTGTTTGTCGCCGGACTGGCTTTAAGTGTCGCGAGCGCATTGGTGACTTCGCCTTCCCCGCAAACAACCATATGAATGTTGTTGCGTTGTAGAACCCCACCCTCAACATCCGATGAATTGGACGAACCGCTTTTCAAGCGCTTGATCGTTGTGGCCTTATTTCCAAAGGCCTCCAAAAAGGCAAAGGGGAAGCTCTCCGGATCAAAGGGCTGATCCGCCAATAATGTAATCGCTTCTTCTATTTCAACAGCGTTCAATTATTTCATCTTCCTATTAACAATCGCTGTCTCCTGCTCCGGTGCAGGGTTTTCCGCCAGATACTCACGCATAAATTCTCTCAACACCTGAGCCGCAGGCTTATCCTGCGCTTTACAAGCGTCGAGAAACTGTTCGCGCAATTCGCGCTGAACACGAATTCGTAGTCCTACGTCTTTCATGCGAAGAAGTGTAACCAATGGATACACAATTTAATAGCCTAGAGTTGTGTGTTCCCCGCATTTTTCGCTGTTCCTAGGGAACATTACTTCCGTGCCAGGGATTGTCACCAACAGGCGGAGACGGATGCAAACCGGCTCCGGGCGCAATGCGCCTAAAGCCCGATCCGCGCAGCGGAGGCACCAAACCCATCACCGCCCCGGATCATGATCACGATCCTGCCGCCGTCGTTTTTCCTGATCCTGCTCTTGATCAGATTTTTTCACTTTTTGCTCGCCAAATGACTCGCGTCC
>PIVM01000111.1 GCA_003353945.1 Gammaproteobacteria bacterium | reverse complement strand
AGCAGCAGGTGCGTACCCTGATGGAAAATTGATTTGATGGGTTTCTTCCACCCCCACGCTTGGGCCAATATGTTAAAGTGCGAAAAGGTAGCATCAATTCAATGAGACGCTGCACTAGGATTGATTAGATTATTTATGAGTAACTATTAAGATTCCCTTTAAATAGAACAATAAGATTATCGCAAATGAGTATTTCTTTTATCATATTTTACAAAGTAGCATGATTGTTAACAATTTTGCCGTAAGTCTGTGTTTTTGATTTGAACGTTTTCAGTTTAATTTCGGGTGCTTTTAGCTTGTATCTTTAGATTTGCTCGAGAGCCGTTCGTTTCTAACAAAACACAAGGAGGTCTGTTGTGAATTGTTTAAGAATACATACACCATTCTATTACCCCCTAAGCTTTTTACTAAACCTTCACCATTCGTTAAGTCCGTAGCTAACACACTTTTCGCACATTCTACACGTTCGTGACGTAATAACTGCACATTGAGTCGGTGCAAGTGTGCATCGTGGAATTTTGGCATGAAAATGTTTTGTCGCACGAGGCGTCCACGATATTTTTTAGTGGCATTGATTTTTAAGGTTACAGCGGAAATACAAAATATTGTTTTTTTCAATGGCCTGTTCGTTTTGAATGCTAGACAAATCACGCTGAATTTTTTGTGGATGTTATCAAGGGAGAATCAAATGAGGACAATAAACAACCACTGCATAGTAATGAATCGTATCGTGTTAATGCTGTTAGTTTTGGGAACCGTTGAGGCTCAAGCTGCTACTTTTACGGTGATCAACACCAACGATACCGGCGTCGGCTCGCTGGAGCGAGCCATTATCGATGCCAATAATAATCCCGGCTTGGACAATATCGTCTTTGACATCCCTGGCCCAGGACCGCATACCATCTTATCCACGTTTTCACTGCCAACCATAACAGACCCGGTGATCATTGACGTATACAATCAACCGAGCGCGAGCACCAACTCGAGTACTCTTAGTGTCGAAAAGACTATCACGCTGATGATTGATCTAAACGGTACTAGTTAAATGAAAAAACTACGTCGCAATACTATAGATGAGGATGATTACACAATTTTTGATTATGGTTGGGATGATCGACTTGAAGGAAAAAGAAGGAGCGATAATCCCTACGCCATTAATAACTGGAAACACTATGAGTGGGAGAAAGGTTGGGAAGCTGCAGATGAGTCTCCAGAGGTTGATAAATAAATAAGTCCGCAACCGGGGTGTTTTGTATATTAGGGCTGAAAAAAACTTTCAGAGGCCAAAAATAGAATGAAGAATTTGAAATCAAAACGCGGAAGTTTGATCTATCTTCTAATTTAAAATAAATCTAAAAAGGCACGCTTTGTAATGTTGTGAAATCGAGAATCCAGGCCAATGTCCCATGGCTGAGGATAATGCCTGGCAATAAACCCTCCCTGGTATTTTGCAAAGGGTTGACGCATGGCTTTCACTTCGGAATTGATCTCATCGTCGCTGCGACTTTTATTGGTACACCATTGGGTATCAATGCAATTCCAAAAGCAAATTTTCCCTCCGAAATTATCCGCAAGATTCTGGTGGCCGAGCAGGCGGGGTTGGTCGAGCTGAAGTATATCGACATTCAGTGAGATCATGTCTGGAATCAAGGGCATAATGTCGCCGCAACAATGCCAGACAAAATGCATGCCGTGAGAATGACAGGCACTGATCATGCGTTCAAAGCAGGGCTTGTAGTGTTCGCGAAAACAATCCATCCGCATTGGCAGTCCAGTTTGCAGACCAAAATCCTGCCAAGTCATAAATCCGTGAATATCGCCGCTTTTCCCATATTGATCGATGACATCAATCGTGGCGTCAGTCAGCATGCTGAGCAATTGTGGAAACAGTTTGGTTTGCGTTAACGGGGCGGTCATTAATGCTTCAAAGCCCATCAGGGCTCGCGCTTTTTCATACAAGCATACTGGATCTCCGGCAACCACATATTTGCCACAGTGTTTGGCTCGTTTTGCCAAGGGTAATAGTGTTTGAATTTTACTGTCAAAGCGCGGGGCTTGGTATGCAGATAATGTTGATAAGTCGGCTAGCGGGTTTGAGCGGCCGTAATCAAACAAACCCTCTGCTGGCGTGTAATCGATACCCCACTCATCTGTATAAGACAGGTTTTTGATACTATCTTGTTTTTGAGCTTGTTGTCGTTGAGTTTGTTGATGAAGGAGGCGACGCTGCCAATCAAGTGCTTCGAGTTCAAAGAAATCGCTTTGTACGGGTTCAATGAAGCTGTAGGGTATTCGCGGCGGTGAATTGTGCTCGATTGCGCCGAGCACAAGCTCATAACTGGAGTAATTGTCAGGAGTGGCTATTGGCTCTAGAGCCTGATTAAGCCACTGCTCTAACTTTGTCTCCACGGTGCTATTTCCACGGACCTATTTTCGCAACCATTAGCTAGCTATCCAATTTTTTGCGAATGGCTCGTATAAATGCAGGGCTTGTGCCGCAACAACCTCCGATAAAGGACGCTCCCGCCTCGATAAGTGCAGGAAGATGGCCGACAAACTCTTCAGGCGTTGTTCGATACACTATCTCGCGACCAACCAAATCAGGAATACCCGCATTTGCTTTGATCCAGATCGGCAGCTCAGTCGCTGCAGAAAGTTGCGCACAAATCGGAATGTATCCCTCAATACCATTGCCGCAGTTGGCACCCACAACATCGGCTCCCGCTTTTGTGATGGCTGTGGCAACCTGTTCAGCGGTGGCTCCCATCATTGTGCGATCCTTGTTTTTACCTGAATCAAATACCATGCAGCCCACTACCGGTAAGCCGGTTGCTTTGGCCGCAGCAATCGCGATGGCGGCTTCTTCCGTATCGCCCATTGTTTCGATGACGATCGCATCGGCTCCAGCGGCAGCTTGCGCTTGTGCTTGTTCTGTAAAATTGTCTTGCAACTGTTCTTTTGTGATGTCGCCCATAGCAAGAAATTTTCCGCTTGGACCGATCGATGCAAATACCTTTGCCTTATCACCGGCGGCACGCTTTGATATCTCAACACCGGCCTTATTGATATCGACAACATGGTCTGCCTCTGGTCGGCCAGCAAAAGCGATGCGATTAGCACGAAATGTATTCGTCAAGATGATTTGACTGCCTGCATCGACATAGGCGCGCGCAACCTCAAACACTTTTTCGGGTTCATCAAGGTTCCAGGTGTCGGGATTAATCCCGCTTTTCATGCCTCTGGATTGCAGTTCTGTTCCCCAGGCACCGTCCAGTACGAGCGGACCCCCATTGTTTAGCAGTTCATCGATAACACTCATTGTTTAATCCCTTCCAAGGTAAAGTCTGAAGATCTCAGTTACTGCAATCTACTCACAGTCTACTTAAACGGCTGTCGCAGACATTTGTTTTTCTTTTAGCATCCGCTCGCATAGAACGACTGCTTCCACGGCGTTAGCGGCCCAGCCATCGGCGCCTATCTCTTCGGCGCGTTCTTGATTTGTTTCACCACCACCAATAATAACTTTGAAACGATTTTTCAGGTTCATGTCGTTTACGTAATCAACGACGTCTGCACAATTGGGGATTGTGGTTACCAGGAAAGCGGATAACCCTATGATATCTGCGTTGACTTCCTGGGCCTTATCAATAAATTGCATTGCAGGTACATCAACACCCATTTGATGGACTTCAAAACCATTTAACTCAAGTTGTTTGGCTACCAGTCCGTAGCCAAGATCATGCTGATCTCCCTGTACTGCGCCAATGACCACAACACCTTTTGGTTCGGCGCCAGCTTCCGGTAAATGCGGATCAATCAAAGCAATGCAGTCTTCAGCGATTTTGCTGCCCATCATCAGCTCGGCCAGGAAGTATTCTTGTTCTTCAAACTTCCGCCCAATTAGCCGTAGTCCTTCAATAACACCTTTTTTAAGCAAATCGACTGGATCTGCGTTTTCATTGAGCGCATCATTAACAGCTTGTAATGCGCTGTTATCTATGGCTTCGATCAGTTTGGCTATATCAGTGGCAGTCACTGAACATCTCCTTCGTTTGTCTATCTGGCGGATACATTAAAAATGTGTTTACATTTCAATGAATTGGCAAATTATTTTGGCATATTTGCAAATGGATAACTTGTAATGCAGTTTGATCATCTCACGTTGTTATGTGCGCTGTCATGTGGAGGCCAACGTTGATTTGAACGGTATTTAGTTATAAACGACCACTCTATAATCCCAACCAAGAAAAAACAATATCAAATACTCATTAAAATAAGGACAGGAAAATATGATCCCCATCTTGGATTTTCAGGAACGCTCTCTTAAAGGCACAGTCATGAAGTCGATGGAATTTGACCTGTCATTTTCCAAAAAGCTGCGTGAACTGGTCGCTGAGCGCAATCTGCAATTTGATGCGGAACAACTCATTGTGGACGATGCAATTGCAGATGCGGTATTTGATGCAGGCGTAAAATTGTTGGCCGAGGTGGGGCTTTATCATCTGGAAACACAACGCGTTGTTCAAATCAGTGAAGAAGAAATACGCCGGGTTGCACAAGAATATTACAACAATCCACCGACCGCTGTTTTTGGTGCTGGTGATGACAAGCTGGAAGTCAGTTATCGTGTTTGTGATGATAAGCGCTCCCCCATATTGGCCGGTGGCGTGGCCGGTGTTATCGAGCAGGAATGGCTGGATGCGTTTGTACAGTCCTTTGTCCAAGAACCGTCGAACAAGGCATTAGGTATTGCCGGCGGCATTTCTTCAGTCAATGGTATACAACCTAAAGCGGGTACATTGTCAGAAATGGAATGCGCGCAGTGGGAGTGCAGGAAAATAAAGGAAGTCATCGATCGCTGTGGACGTCCCGGTATGCATATGGGCTTACTATGCACCGCAAGCACTGTGGGTGCGAGCATGGCCTGCATGGAACCCGGTGTGCGTGAGTCTTATAATACGCAAATTGGCATCCATGTGATTCCCGAGCAAAAAGTCGATTGGACTCGGTTTATGCTAGCGAAATTTTGTGAGGATCGGGGTATTACACCATGGACGAGCTGTGTATCGATTATGGGCGGTTTGAGTCGAAATGGTCCTGATGTGGCGGTTGCTTTGATCGCGAACTTATTAGGTCAACTTTGTTACGGGCATGGCAGTCTAGCGAATTTGTTTGTTAATCGGATGGATGGTTCATGGGGGGATGCAGAATGCATCTGGGCAACCAGTGCGGCCTGTCGAGCCTCAGAACGTAATATTCGTGTACCTATCGCCAGTGTTATTGCACCTCGAATGGATCTGGCGGCAACTCCGGATGGAGTGGTTCACTGTGGCGCGATTGCAACAGCGTTGACCGGCAGCGGCTTTAACTATGCCTGGATAGCTGGCGCTACAGGTTTAGAGGCGAGAATACTTGGTGAAGTGATGAACAGTACTGCCGGTATGAGCCGAGAGCAAACGAATGAACTGGTGAAGCGTATTTTGGCGGATGTGCCAGACCCTGCCGAAGGCGCAGTTGTCTGTATGACAGAGCTTACTTTTGCGGATCTCTATGACATAGAGACGGTGCAACCCAAAGAACATTACAAAAAGGATATTATGGCGGGCGTTGAGCGCTTGGCAGCGATGGGTGTTGGTTTTAGTTAATCCACTTTGAATTGTGAGGCAGAAAACAGGGAGGGATTAAGGTGCAATGCGCTGGGCTTATTGCACCCTACGAATGTATTTCAAGCGTATAGAGCGGCACGCTAAAAGTTTGATGTGTCGTTCTCGATCACCTGCTTGGCCCAGGTTCGAAACTCGACCGACTTTTTAATATTGATTCCTGATCGTCTGTTTGTATTGATTTTATGCTTCAACACCAGGCAATTAAGGAAAAAGGCAAGGGCCAGTGCGCCAATGATCATAGGACTAACAGGCGCTGATAGAATCAGGTGCTGAACAGCTAAAAACAATGTGCACGCGATCAAGGCGGATATGGAAGCCCAGAAACCCAGTTGCATGATGTGAAAGTGGGGGGAATTGTTCAACTTCAAGTGCTCCTTTTCGATGTGCGGTTCATGAAGCATACTCCTTGTTCATGGGCTAATGTTCTTTATGTGTTAATCCTGAATTGAACTTTTATTATGGACTGTGCAACAAAGTTATTGAGGCGGTTAACGCTTGACTCTGAAACAGTAAGCAACACAGCAATCCGGTGGCGCTGATTGCAAAGTAAACAATTGGTGCAAACACTAAGCGCCGACTCGCAGTCTAACCATTTCCATGTCGGGCAAATATTGATGCATATCAAAATGATAAGCTAACGTGCCTGCTGTGTTCTTTTGGCGCCTTTTTTAGACTTGGCATTAAAACGCTTCTTGCGAGGCGTGGTTTTCTTTGCCTTGATACCACGCAATTGCACCGGCAGCTCAGCCTTACTGCGTTCAATGAGTGATTCCAGCGCCTTTTCCATGGGCAGCATAAATGCTTTGTAGGTGCTTTCCCTGTTGCTGATAGCGCTGAGTTCCGTTTCCCACTGGGCAGTCATATCCGGAGTGGTGGCCACTTCCGGCAGGCTGACGACAAGTGCCTTGCCGGTTTCAGTGGCGTGGATTTGCCTGCCCTTGCGTAACAGAAAATTCCGCTTAAAAAGCAGCTCTATAATGCCGGCTCGCGTCGCCTCGGTGCCGATGCCATCAGTGTCCTTTAAGATTTTCCGTAACTGCGGATTGGTGACAAAACGGTTTATGCCCGTCATGGCGGCAAGCATTGTGGCATCCGTAAAGGGTTTTGGGGGCTGGGTTTGTTTTTCTACCAATTCACCGCAGTTACAATGAAGCGAGTCACCTTTGTTAAGGGTAGGAAGTTTTAGCTGCTGCTTGGTTTGATCTTGTGTTTTTTCATCCGAATTGAAAAGTTCTTTCCAGCCGAGTGCGAGTGTTTGTTTCGCTTTTGCCGTAAATAAGCCGCCTGCTACAATGACGTCTATCTGTTGTTCACAGTATTCATGTTTAGGATAAAACTGGCAGATATACTGACGTGCAATCAATTCGTAAATCTGTTGTTCCTGTTTACTGAGTGCTTGCGGATTATGCTTCTTTATTGTTGGGATAATGGCATGGTGAGCATCCACTTTATTGTCGTTCCATGCCTTGCTTTTCAGCGATGCATTAGCTTTCGAGCCGGCATTGGCGAGAAGTTTGCAATTATTGCTTATGGCACTAATGACTTTGTTGACATGAACAAGATGTTCCTTTGGTAAATAGCGGCAGTCTGAGCGTGGATAGGTGATCAATTTGTGTTGTTCGTAAAGTCGCTGACAAGTATCCAATACTTTTTGTGCACTCAATCCATAACGTTTTGCAGCATCAATCTGCAAGGCGGAAAGATTGTAAGGCAGGGGCGGAGCTGCGAACTTTTGTTTTTTCTGTACTGATTTAACGTTTGCGGTTTTCTCTCTAATGCGCTCGATCACATTGAGTGCCAACTCTTTGGATAACACACGGCCTTCCTCATCCTGATAGGGCAGGCAAGCTTCACTGGGTTGCCACTTGGCGGTAAATGTATCTCCCTGCTGAGTTTGAAAAAGCGCGAGTACTTCATAAAAGGGCTTTGAAATAAAATGTTCAATCTCCAGGTCACGACGCACAACCAATCCCAGCAATGGTGTTTGCACGCGCCCAACAGATAAAACCCCTTGGTAACCCACTTTTTGTCCCTGCAGGGTATAGGCGCGTGTCATATTGATGCCGTAGAGCCAGTCAGCCCGGGCACGGGTCAGGGCCGAGGTTGATAGAGCAATAAACTCGCGATTGTCTCTGAGTTGTTGAAGTGCTCGATTAACGGCTGAAAGATTGAGGTCATTGATCAGACAACGCTGTATGTTTGCACGTTTTTCTCCGGTGACTTCCAGGTAGTCGATCAGTTGATCGACGAGTAGCTGCCCCTCTCTGTCGGGGTCTCCTGCGTGAATGAGATGATCCGCTTGTTTGACCAGTTTTTTCAACACGCTGAGTTGTTTGCGAGTTTTTGTTTTTGGGCGAAGCTGCCACTGTTGTGGAACGATAGGGAGATGGCTCAAATCCCACTTCTTAAACTGCGGATCATAGACTTCGGGTTCAGCTTGCTCTAACAGATGGCCGATACACCAGCTGACACAATCGCCGTTGGCCGCGCGAATAAAGCCCTCTTCTCGCTTCAGGGGTTTGGGTAGTGCCTCTGCAATGGCGCGGCCAAGGCTTGGCTTTTCGGCTATATAGAGATTCATTAGCACTTAATTAGCACTTATGTAGTTGTCAAGTTCCCGCTGACTGGCGATACTGTCAGCACTGGTAATATGTCCAGTATAATCGGTCTATCATACAAATCAACAGCATGGCATTGAAAACACTTAATAACGCACGGCTAATTTGCCTGTATATTCCTACATCCAATTCCCTGAAGAGATCAATCAAATAGACACCTTCCTGCTTCGAAGTTTGCAATAATCCTAAATAGCGTTATAGATCAACTTCACCCAAACATCAGGCTTAAGAAAACCATCTCCCCATTTCTCATCAAAATCAGCTGTAGGCTTGGCGGCCACCATCTGTTCCACCGTTTTTCCAACGGCCTTTTCCTGCTTAATGCGTTTGACTATTGTTGACAGCATCATATGGTAGGCCATGAGATCCGCTCTAGTCGCCAAGGCGCCATGACCGGGAATAATTTTTGTATTGTTATCAGTTAGCGACAATACCGCATCAACAGCGGCTACAACGCCCTCGGCACTGCCTCCTGATCCGACATCAATAAAGGGATAAAAGCCGTTGAAAAAGATATCGCCCATATGAATCACATTGCTAGTTTTGAAGTGCACGATACTGTCTCCGTCCGTATGCGCCCTGGCAAAATGAATCACTTGGATTTCCTCGCCGCCCCAATGCAAGCTCAATTCCTCCGCAAATGTCACAACCGGCAGCGCATTTGCTAGCGCCGGTGGCACCTCACGATTAAAGGCAGCCATAAACTGCCCCTTACTCATTCGTGCACGCACATTATTATGGGCAATAATGACAGCTCCCTGCTTAGCCATATTATCATTACCGCCAACATGATCATGATGCCAGTGAGTATTGATAAGCAACTGCGGCGCATCGCTGCCGATAGCCTTAATTGCTGCAAGAATTTTCTCCGATAATGGCGCAAACTGATCATCAATTAATACACTGCCACGCCATGCATTTTTGTCTCCTGTTAATAACGCAAGATTGCCTCCCTCTCCACTGATCATGGCTACCCTTTCAGTTAGTGCCTGCAGTTTGATATCCACCGTCTGCCAGTGCTGATCCGCTTTAACTGTTAGCGATACCAGCAAGCTAAGGGTAATTCCCGCTGCTTTAATGTAATTCATGATTGTGCACCTCCCTCAATGATTTCATATTCCTACGCTCTGTGAGCCCAAACTGGGCACAACTCCTATCCTGTTGACGGTGTATATAAAACAGTCAAAATAGCAGTCGAGACTTCACCCCTGGCACCCAAAAATCGCATTTTTTACCTATTAATACTGTATTTCCTTTGACTTGCTGTTGAAGTCTATAGATAGAACCCGAAAAACTGTCGAAAACCGCGCTTGCTTGGCCCCGTGGTGGCCTCTATGCCTAGACTGTGATGCAATTAAGATTTGAATCCGTAGAATGACATTTGGCGTCAATGATGGAGAAGAAGTTCAAATCTAACACCCACGACCCAGGTATCATCCAGTGAGGGATCAGTACCGGGGTTCTTTATGAATTGAAAGTTCGGTTGCATCGAAAGACGATCAAGCAGTTGTGTACGGTAGGTCAACTCGTAGATCAGTTCTCGCCGGTCAGACGCCCCACCGGCCATGGCTTGCACATCACGATAATCATCTCCGTTACGGACACTGGCGACCGCAAAACCCAAGGCATCGTCAACTCGGCCGGGTATAAAGGCACTTAGCACCACACCAGCCCCCACATAGGAATCAAATTGATTGATAGAAGCCTTCGCCAAACCGCTGCGCAAATAGGCTGACAAGTCCTTACCTTGGGTACCGGCAGTCATCAATTGATGCTCAAAAATACCATAAAACCCTGCGTTGTTTTCCTCGTCATCCCCCTCCAGTGTTTTGGTTTCTTCGGTGTAATACCAGGTGCCCACACCGATTCGGTTTTTGTCCGATTGATGATTGACTTCAAATGCCACCAAGGCACCTTCATCGCTGCTGAGATTAATCGTATTGTTCTGCGAGTTCAGCGGATCTCCGGGCACAGCGTCCAACAAGGCAAAGCGGATTGATAGCTGATCATTGTATTGCAGAAAATAGCGCACACCCAGTGAGGTGGTAGGAAATATGGAAGGGCCGTTTTCGCCACTTTGGGAATAATCCGGGCCAATACCGTGGGATGAATTAATAAAAAAGCTCGCAGTGTCAATCGCATCAAACTCAGAATTAAGATCGTATAATCCAAACTTTACCGACTGGTTTTCTGCAAATGATTGCTCATACCACAACTCATACGCGCGAATAACATGGCTGTTATCAATATTGCTGACACCCTGTGCATCGCCAACGATTTTTTCCGAAAAGGTCTCGGCATTGTTATACAAAAGATAGACAAAGGCTGTACCACCTTTCCAAGCAACGGCTTTGTCCATATCAATTTGCAAGGTCAAATCCAGGTTATCCAGATAGGCATCTGCCTCTTCAATACCCCCGTCTTTGTTTGTCCAGTAATCCGCTGTGTACACGACTTCAACGTGATAGGCATCATTAGCCCACGATGATGAAACACACAACAATGCAGAGAGCAAAATAGCTGCAGACCATTTGTACCCATTGTTTATCAACAACATCACCCTCTCCTTCCGACAATAACGTGTCCATATGCGGAACTATAGCCTACGCTGGATACCATCGAACAGTTTGACGGGGCATACTCAATGCGTTTCACTGGCTTTATCCTTTTAAAATCCCAACTTGTAAAGCTAATCATGTCGTTATATCTCCTTTATCTCTAATGCGAATAATTATCATTTTTATTTATAACGCATGCTCACAGCCGATGTCAAACACTTACTTTTGAAATTGGGCTATACGCGCTGAAATCATAGACGGAGGTCAATTTCCCAGGCAGGTTTCAACTTACTGGTGATTATTCCTGAATGTCAGACCTCCTTATTCTAGAGAAAACGGATATTTTGGCCGTCACCTGATAAATATCATAACAATCAATCAGGCATAATTGCTCTTAGCAAAAAGTAAAGCACAGGGTAGAGAGTTGGTGTGATTTGCCGCCCCCCTCATCCCAGCCTTCTCCTGCGAGGAGAAGGCGCAAAAAGCCGTGATCCGGCTTAACCAAATGCCTTTCCTACTTCCAATATCACTTAATTCAACAGAACTGTTGACAACAAACCTGTTGAAAGGATTGCTTATGGAAAAGATCAAATCTGCAAACGGCCGTAGCGTCAGTGGCGACGACTTCTTTAATCGGACAAAAGAGCTTGCCATTCTCCAATCCAGGGCGAAAGAAGGAAACCATATATTGCTAAGCGGGCAGTGCTGCATGGGCAAAAGTAGTATTGCCCGAGAACTGGGCTTGCGACTGAAAACTAAAGGATGAAATTTCCTATTTGTCGATATTGAAGACGCACTGACACCAGAAGATGTCAGTGCAGACATAGCCGAGGAAGCATACAAATTATAGGGTTTGCTGGATCGTTTTCGAGAAGGACTGAAAAATTATTTACCGGAGGTGGACGAATTAAGCACCTATGACTTCAAAATAAAAAGTTCGCGCCAGCATTGATGCAGGCTCATGGCCTGAGCGAGGGGGAAAACTATTTACCAACCATGCAGAATCAAGCACGCCCATCCTTCTTATCATTGATGAACTGTCGATTTTCTTAAATAGACTTCTGAAAAAGGATCATGGCCATCAGCTGGTCGATACGTTTATGAGCTGGCTAAGAAGCCAGCTTCAAAGCTATCAGCTCGGCGAGTTGGTAGTGCTCGTTGTTATCTTTAAGGCATTGATTAAAAGTAATTCAACCCGACCCCTTTAATTTATGTATACAAAGATACATTCCGTAATTTTCTTCATAGCATTCTCCATCACACTAACTTCCTCTGATGTGAAACAATATGCAGAAAGTATGACCCAATCGCACACTGCCAAAACCAAAGTAATATGGCTCATCCGTACTTTCTAGGTACTGGCCATTTGTCGCCGCAGAACCACCAGTATTGTGACGGCGGTCGCAGCTAATTTCAAAATAAGTTGACAGTCCTCCGAAACATAACCTTGTCACTATCGTGAACTACCCCCCTTTTCCGCAATAGTATCATAGTAGTCCCAGCCAACGAAGAAAATGACCGGTTTTTCAACAAATGAAGTGGCTAATAGTTTTTCCTCATGATTCGATAGAACTATATAAATAATCAGAAGAATGTTGAATTCAGCAACTTACTACACTGCCTTTGAAACACCTAAAAAATTCACTCTATACTTACCGAGTTTATTGCTCGGAACGCATCCCCAGTATTGGACCTAATATATAAGCCGATCTTTTTGTTACGCCCTTTAACCCGACTTAAGTCAATCACAGTATAAAATCCAGAGTGAGTATGGTTTTCCGAACCGTAGGCTCTAGAAACATCAACCCTCTTAGTTTTCTTCGTTTCGAATAAATAGTTTTTTTTAGAAGTCTGAACAGAGATGTACATTTCGCTATTTTTCGAATCGACTTCTTTAATAAATCCCCAGCCAGACATTTCAATAGCCGCTTTACCGTGAAAATTCAAAAAGCGATCTACATGAAAAGACATATTGCCAAAATCATTTGGAAATATTTCGTTGGTCGTATATTCAGATATCGAAAGATCCGCCAAGCCTCTTCGTTGATACTCGAATTCAGAATTCTCTCCGCTCTCCCCAGTATATAGTCCCGCAAAAATAGCTCCGTGCTCAACTAGCGTCTGATATTTAGTAATCCCATTCAGCTTAAAACCGGGTTTTCTATAGCCTATGACTAATATCGGATTGTTCGAGTTACTGGGTGCAAAATTTAAACCATACGCCCTTGGTATACCCTCAAGCTGAATCCCAGCTTTATATAATGCGACGATAGTGCCAGATATGATCGAATAGTTTTCGTTATGTAATTTTTGATCATCAAAAGCTACAGTAACACTATGTATAGAATGACGTTGAAGAGTCGATATTATCGGTGCAGAAAATACTCGAATTGCAGAAGGCGGGTCTTTCGCCATGCGAGAGAATTTAGTCGTGTAGCTTTCAACAATATTGCTGGTTAGAGTCAATGAAAGCAGCGTGGTACATACTAGCAACATATTTTTACCAGCCAACTTAGCATCCAAATGCAATAGAACCCTATCTGGAATAAAAGTTACGCATACAGATGTTATCGCTAGAAGACCTATAATAGCGTTATGGACAACGAGATATTCATGTACCTCGCCTTTAATTTTAAACAGCGACAAAAAGTTTACGATGATACAAACTAACAATAGGACCTGTAAATGAAAAAGGTATATATGTTCTCGCTTAATGTTGACGAAGACAGAGCACACTAAAATTATACTAAGTGCGACAAAGATAACGAGGGCAACAATATTGAGCCAACTTTCATTATTAACACCAACTACAGTTGAGTGCAGTGTAATGGATAACAAAACAGCAACTATTTTCCTCGCGTAAATAATCAAATACTGCAGAAACGATATTGACTCTGATGTCGCTAAATCCTCACTAGACAGGAAAAAGAAGCGGCCAATTCTCGCAAAGTTTCCAGGATAATTCGTCAGCTGTTCATATATCGGAGGAGCCCATATCAATACAAATAAAATAAATGAGAAAACAAACCATCGGCGAGAACCATCGCCAATCAACGATACACCTCTCTTTTTCATTTGTAACCAATACAATACTACTGAGACCAATATTAGAATGCCCACCACTAAAACATAGCTAATATGTTCCTGAACCAATAGCGATGAAGTAAATACAATCAGCGGTAATAACTTTATTTCACCACTGGAAAAAGCCGCACAGGAGAGAATAAATACTCCGTACATAAGAATCGGTACATGGGGATTCCATGTGGATGAAAGATCATAGGGCCAAGGAGATCCAATATTATTTACGTGAAGGTATAGCGTTAAATAGACTATTAAAAAAAACACAAGGACAAAGGATAGAAGCTTTGAGTGAAAAAACATATAAGCAATGAGCAACATGGCATACACAGCACAAACATTGATGACAAATGCTGTGAGTAATAGCGCAAAATAGCTTTTATCGAGTAATAGATAGAATGGTACGGACAAATAACTAAAAATGGGGCCTAGGTGGTTCCAGCCAAATCTTGAATAAGCACCTGTATACTGCAAACCTTGAGAAGCTTTGATTGTGTTTATTTCCAGTATGGCATTGTCGTTTGACGAATAGATTTCGGGCGCGCCAAAGCTGACATATATGAGCAGTAAAGCAATGACGGGAAAAAACGCGATCACAAAACAAAGGATCGCTTGTATACTCCTTTTATGAAACAACATAATTTTCTCTTTTAATGATTCCCTCGAATAGAACTTTGAACGTCACCAATGGCTGCAACCACGTAACGAGATCATATACTGATTAGCACATATTTTTGCGAAGTATTTCTTTTTCCATAGACTCCACCACTACTTTAACGACAGATCTCAAACTACAGCCCTCAACTAAACAAGAAATATTTTGATAAACAAAAGTTACAAGACGCCTTTTTCATAGCTAGCAACATAACCTCTACTTTTGACTTCGATTAGAGGCGAAAGGATTACCCATACGATTCACATTTGGTATTCCAGGTAAGGATTAAAAGAGTACTCTACCAGTTGACACAGCAATTGTGCAATTGCTGACTGATGTTATGATCAATGAGTGGTTTACAAAGGTATAATCCCATCGTCAGCAGACGCTTCTAACCACCAAAAACAATTTATTTGCAAATGCTCTTTGTATAGAGATATACCCTCCTACTTCGTTGAAAACCTTGAAACTCCCGAATCGACCACTATCTGGATATTCCTATGCCCAGTGTAATATTTAGGTCAGACCGCAATGTGCGATCCGTTGTCCTAAACTCTGCTTAGTTTGTTGAGAGTAGTCAAACTCCAAAGCGGTCTTTTCAGGGCATGAAATGTACTGTGTTTGAACTTCCAGTTTGCGCACAGACTTACTGTTAATTCCATATTTACCCGACAATATATATCGGTCTTTACTATTGATTCCGATAATCGTTTGATTGCCACCATCATTGCACTTTGAATGGCTGCTGCAGCTCGAATATTGCACCGAGTGTAATAAACAGCAACCGTCTGAAATGGGTGATTTCCGGGCATCCCCAAATGGATAGATCAACTATTCGGCAGGGTCTCTTTATCGAGATTTGCCGACAATAAATGGCACAATTATCAGAAAAGGCTAAGCACAAGATATAGTGGTTGATAAAGCTAATAGGATAGCCCTTTCAAATGGCCCGCTGTGTACCTGTCAGC
>PIVM01000276.1 GCA_003353945.1 Gammaproteobacteria bacterium | reverse complement strand
TCTGTAGTGTTTACGACAGGAACCGTCAGTGATGTATTTTCAGAAAGCTCAAGATCCGAAATGTAGACCCTTGTGCAATCTTCAGCAGTACAGACATCACCTGCTCTTGCAGCAATACCATTTGCAGGTGTCTTTACAAAGATAGTCTCCCTGCCGGTTGGCTCTTGTGGCAACGCTGATCCTGCCATAGCCTTGCGACCAACGTCTGCAAGTGTTTCTGCTATCTCTCTGCTGCTGAACGAATAGCTTGCCATTTTTAAACCTGTAAAAAGCCGCCTGCTGCCAAATTAAATTCCGTTTCTTCTACGGTATCAAATCTGACGTAGTCAGGAGTGTCGTCTGGATCTTTTGCTGTTCCATCCAAGTTCAGCAATCCCACAGCACCAATGCCAGCCCCAGTCTGCTGAAACTGGACTGCATCGTCGTTTGCATCAAGATGCCAATGACCGATCAACGGAACTGCTGCTGCATGACCAACAAACAGTGTTGCATTTGCATCACTTACAACCGTATAGTCATCGACCAAAATAGTATATGTAACACGATACTTTTCTGCTGGGCCTGCTGCCATTTGAACGCTTTGTGCAACAGCATTGATGTTAGTGATCATTGCTGCTTTTATCACAAATCCTCTATACGCAGTCAAGTTTACTTTGTAGCATCGATCCAAAAGGTCTTGATCAGTAAAGGTGTCCTCAAACTGTGTTATGGTCAATTGCAGGAGAGGCTTTTTTCTTGTGACTGGCTGTTCAATTTCATTTTTTAAATCGACCTCATTTCCCTGTGCGTCTAATCCTGTGCATGGCAAGAATTTTGTTGACAAGACAAACGGATTTCCTTGCCCATCATCAAACACTGGCAATCCATCTGGCCCATACGCAGGAGCACCATGCATCACAATGTCGCGACCTATAACACCTCTAGTCACAACAGGATCGATGTCCGTTACGCTTGTAGGTGGTGTCTCTGGTTGTGGATTGCTAGGAGTTTCTGATTCTTGTGATTTGCTTTGCTTGCCCGGTTCTGTTGCAAAAGCACAAGTGACTTCAAACACTGTTGCGTTTGAATCTAATCTCCTGACTGTTTTGCTATTGCATACTGCAAGAGGGATTCCAACATTTGTTGTAGAGTCGTACCAAGTGTGGTAATTGACAATTGGTATGCCGGGTGCAAATGCAACATGCACATCAGTAACATCATCAGCGGCAAAGTTTGCATTTGCGGGATCGGTGACAATAACGCGGTAAACCTGAGTGAGGGAAATCTGACAAGACTTCATACCTCCACTGTTGTTTGATGAGGCACTGTAGCCTGTCTCTCTCATTTGGCAGACTTCATAAGTCAAAGCCATGTTGCTTACCCTTAATTTACTGGAATGACTTGATTTGCATCAGCTTGCTGCTGACTTGGTTTTAGATCGTTTATTGCTTTTACTGTTTTTGTATGTAGTTCGATCTTTAATTGTCGATCTTTCAGGTACTTTTCTTCATCTCGCTTTTCTTTTCTTGCATTGTCACGTTGTGTTTTCAGGTAGATAAATTCCTCAATACTGTTTTGTCTCATCTGGCCCGGTCCAGCAACATCAAGAGCCTGCTCAAGTTTATTTGCTTGTCGCTTTTGTTCTTCTGCTTGGTCTTCGTCAAGTGCTCTTTTTGTTTCCGCTGCCATTGCATCTTTCTTCATTTGCAAAAGCATTCTTTCGTCGATTAAAGACCCGACTGTCCCTCTAATCTTTGCTGCATACTCATTAAACTCTTCCTGCATCTCCATCATCTGACGTTCTTCATCACTTGCAATTTGCTTTTGCAGTTTGCCTCGTTCTTCAAGATAGTTCAGTGCTTCTTGCTCTATTTTTGCCTGCGTTTCTGCTCTTTTCTTGTCTGCGTCTTCAGCAGCAGAATAGTCTGATGGACGCAGCATGCCTCTGCTTACTGCCGAACCCTTTGCCCTGTCCATTTTCATTTCCAACCTTCTTACGTCTTCTGCTCTTTGTGCTGCTACCTGAAGCTCCGACTGAAAAAGTTGGTCAAATGTTCTCAAACCATTTATATACTCTAACATTTCATTACCTCCCATCCATTTAAATACAGGAGCAGCAGCAATGTTTAACTGTTCGTCAAAAAAAGCTGGAGTACGCATTGCAGGACCAGTGATTCCACTTGCGTTTCTCGCTGCCAAGTCAGGTCTGCCAAACTCTTCATATTGTCTAGTTTTTTGCCGAATTCTTTCAAGTTCATTTGCTTCCGAAATAACTGCACTTGCATTGGAAAGTGTTTCATTAAGCTGGTTAAGAACACTAGAAAACAAGCCTGATCCGGACTCTCCTAAGTTTGCAAACAAGTCATTGAAATTGTTTGCCAACAGGTCCATTTGACCGTTTAAAGTTTCTGCCTTCTTCTCTAATCGTCCAAAATACAGACCTCCTTCATCGGTTGCCTTAATCAAAGCGTTGTTGACATGCTCTGCTGTTATTAACCCCTGCTCCATTGCCTTGGCAAAGTTGGTCATCGAAACGCCAGCTTCGTCAGCAATGAGTTTCAAAGAAAATCCAGCGTTGATCAACTGGTTCTTTTCCTGACCCATCAACTTGCCAGCAGCATTAACCTGAGCAAAAGCTCGCGTGAGGTTGTCAAACGCTGCTGCCTCGCCTCCTGCCGCGATACCAAGTCTCTCGACGATGTCTACGATGTTATCAGTTGCAAGACCGTAGGAAGCCCAGACCCGTGCGTTCTTTATTAGACCGGCAGTTGTTAAAGAAGATTCGCGAGCAATCTTACGAAACGCATTTGCTGCCTCTTCTCCAAAGTCTTCTCCCAAGAAGACTTTCAAGTCGGTTGCTGCTTCTTGCAAATCCCCAAATTCTTGCATCATCTTGGCAACAACAGCAGAGCCAGCAAAACCAACGCCCAAGGCAAGACCAGTTGCTCCCCCTGCCATAGCACCGATCCCGATGCCTCGTCCAACAGCAGCACCACCTCGTCCGCCATACATCGACGCAGCAGCACCACCAATGTTTGCTAGGTTCATCCGAGAGGATGCAGCAGCATTAGCATTCTTTGCTTTTGTGTTTAAAAGCAATTTATGAGTATACTTATTTAATAAAGCATTCTCTTCGTGATACTGCCTTTTGAGCCTTTTCTTTGCGTGCAAATACGCTTTTTGATCAATTAACCCTGCCTTTTGAGCACGGTTTGCCTGCCATATCTCCTTCTTATATCTCTCCAAAGGAGTTCGCGTTAGGGCAATATCCTTAGCAAGCTTCCTGCTCATTTTGGAGGCTGTTTTCAAACCTCGGCTAAACAAAGAACTGTCTGCGATGATGTCATATCGCAGAGCACCGATGCGAACATTATTACCTGCCACTGGTCAACCTCTTGAGTGCTTCGTCGGGATCTAACATGTCCGATGAGGACGTTGTTTGCTGCTCGGCAACTTCAAATGCGATCCATTGATCGACTAAGAGAGGACTTACTGAGTTCATCCAGCAACACGGGTCATCGATGCCCAGTTTCTGGCAGATTCTAAACACCCAACGCAACCTAAAGTTTTTGTCGAAGTGCTTTACAAGCCGATCTACTCGGCCTCGTCGTTTCCCTCAAGTTCTCCATTGATCAGCATGACTGCTTCAATGAATGGATCAAGTTTGCTG
>PIVM01000781.1 GCA_003353945.1 Gammaproteobacteria bacterium | reverse complement strand
GCCATCTTGGCCGAATCAAACTTGGGCAGCAACACCACGCGATGGTGGTGACAGAGCCACAACGTTAGCTTCTTGTGCACTTCGTCTACCAAGTTGCGAACGCGTTCTTGGACGCGGCGAATGGCAAACTTGAGTCGCCACCGCGTCTTGGCTCTGACCTTCAACTCTGGCTTCTTGGAGGATCGCTTGGCCTTGAGCTTATCAGCGTGTTGACATAAGCGAAACAGTCGTGCCATGTCGCCCACGCCCCACTCGCTCACGGATCCGGTATCGGCGTCGTAGCACGTGGCAAAGGTGCGTACCCCCGGATCGATACTGACCACCCCTCGTGTGATTTGGGGTTCCTGGGTTTGCCACTGCTGCCGACGTCGTGTTTCAGCACTGGTGACAGGAGCTTGTTCTAGTGGCAAAGGCAACAAGAGCCAGAAGCGATAGAGCGAGTCCATGGAAATGCGAAAGCTGTAGTCGATGGTCTCGGGCAACGTCTCGCCACACGTAAGTGCCACAGGCGACAAGAGTTTGGCGTAGGCTCCCCGCTTGCGTTTCCAGTCGCGGCCACGGATTTCCAAGGTGTCGCGGAACTTGTCGCGACTGCGGAAATTGATCCGCTTCCAGTGGAATTTTTGTTTGCGCTTGCGACACAGCGTATTCTCCGTTTTGGCGGCCTTGAGCAGGTCGCGGATGGCAGCTTCACGCAAGTCACTGGGGGTCTGCAGACTCCAGGAGTGGGCTTGTGCTATAGGCGAGTCTTGGTTGGTGACATGAGCACGTAAGGACTTGAGCGTACCTTTACACTCGCCTCGGCGCAACGCTGCCAGGGCCTGGTTCCAGGTCCAGCGCACCGTACCCAGCCACTGACGCACTTGCCTGCGCCACTCAGGTTTCGGC
>PIVM01000275.1 GCA_003353945.1 Gammaproteobacteria bacterium | reverse complement strand
TGATTATTCCGGTAACGAATTAGCGGCACCGGATCTGACCGCTAGTTTGCAGGTTGATCATCGATACGGATTTAATGGTGGACATATACTTAGCCATATTGATTATACATACAGTGATGAATATTTTAATAACCCTAATAATGATCCGGTGCATCAGTTGAGAGAAGATCAGGGGTATGTTAATGGACGCATTGGATACACATCAGGCACAAAAGATTGGCAGTTGTATATATGGGGTCAAAACCTGACAGATGAAAAATTTGAAACAAGAGGAGGCTTGAACAGCTTGGGTTTGGCTGTAACAGCGTTGAATGAACCACGAACGTTGGGACTGGGTTTTCAGGCGCGATTCTAGAAACCAATTTACTCGACAATTGCGAAAACCCATGTGTTTCATGGCATACGTTGAGCGATGCAATTATGCTTTGTGTTACGGGCATCAGCTCACCAGCGATGTGATTGAAATTCTGTCCAACAGCCCTTGATGAGTTGGTAAAGCAGTGTTTGCTCTGGCCGATGACGCTTATAGATTCCTACACCGATCATAGGCATATTTTCTGTTTTATACGTCAGCACGATACACCTCCTTGCGCAACTGTTTTTATGCGGCTATGTTTGCATTAACTGTTGGTACTGGTATTATGTCCAGCATATCAACCAGTTAATGGACTACCATTATGCTACGAAAAGACTTCAAGAAATTCCTCTCCCAAACAGAATCACTCACACATACGCAAAGACAACGATTGCTGCATGAAGTTAAAGAAAATACCATCAGTAAGAGTGTCGATCTTATCGAATCTCACTTTGAAGATGTTAAAAGTTGTCCACATTGCCGAAGCGGATTCATGTGGGATTCATTGGGATTCATGGAGACGGGATTCATGGACATCCATCGTAGCCCTTGACAAAATTCGCAATGCTGTGGGGAGAGATGTCAGTGAGCATTTTCGCAGTGAGTTTTACACATATTATGTTCTCATTTGCCGACATTCAATTAGCTGGCATACAGCTGTAGAGTAACTGGTCATTTTAAGATCCTTGCGGGCAGCGGCATCAACCGCAACAAGCAATTGCCAGTTGTTTGTTGTTCATTGCTTATTGGGAATATAGGGGGGGGGTGTTGGTCCTTCCCATACTCAATGGTCAGGATGAGAATGAGCAACTTATACAGATCTAGGATTTTTCTATCTGATAAGCATTGAGTATCAGGAGAAACCGAAATAGGAAAGGGGGAAAAGTCAGCGGGGAGCGAACTCCCCATCCAGATCTTGCGCTTTAGTTTTATTATTATCAGTATTATTCTTATTGTTGTTTGTTATTAAAGCAGGCTGCATGCCAACTTTGTTTTTCTGAATACCAGCAGTACGTTATAAAAACGTAAGCGGTAATTCTTCTCGGATATTAGTGATCGTTGTTACAGGTTCACTCGGGGGCCGTTACTTTTTTGGACTCAGGTAACACATTCTGGCAATCTGGGATTCATAATTGGGCTCATCGATTCTAATATGGAATATAAACAATCGACTGCTAAACATAAAACATATTATTGAGAACAGTGATGGGCGGAATCATTCTCATGAATACTGCTAGCCATTAAAACACGAAGCATGCAGATACTTATGCAACGATAAATTGCGCACTTTATTGCCGCACGAGCTAATTCCAACTAAATCAGTTGATCGAACGGCCTGGCTGTGCCAATTACAGATGATCAGCTACAGGCAAATTGTGCTATTGTGACTCACCAGATACCCCGCTGGGCGAGGGTTCCATGTCGGCTTGAGAAATCTCCTACACGCACTGCAGCTGTTGTCGCATAGCCAACGGTTTTTACGCTGCCATAATTAGTCGTATGCAAAGGATAGCGAGGGCTCTACGGAACAGAGCTTACAGGGATGAGACAGGGTAGTGCTAAAAAAAGCCGGGCAGGGTGCTCGGCTTTTTTATGCCTGTTGTATTTACGTTATTTTGATTTAAAAACCGCTACAACCCACTGCTATTGGGGCCTGTGTTTCCAGCGTTACACCAACATGGAGCGCGATCTTGTGGGCTATAAAGGTTTCCAAGCCATAATTCTTATCCGTATCCGTCAAACTTTGTCGCATTAGCCCTTTATAGTCTTCCTACACACAAAGGAGGATTACCCATGCATGCACATCTAGCCGATACATCAGCAAAGACTCCAGAGTGGCACCTGACATTCTGGAGGGAGTTAGGACAGATAATGTTGCCGCTGAAAGGTGGTCGACACTGGTACAAGCCACACCTGGGCATTGATGATCAGCTCGTGTGTACACTCAAAGATGGGCGCAAGTTTAAGCTGGTGTTTGCTGCAGCGGTTAGTGTTGATCTCCAGGCAATGCCAGTGCTTGTGATACCAAATTGCGATCCTCGAAAGAGCTGGTGGGTTAAGGGAAGAGACGTTACATGTTCATGATGCTTTTGGATTGGTACGGGAGGATCGCGTTATCGCCTCCCATATAAGGCCAATTATGCGCAATGGAATGCTTATACAAAATTAGCATAGGGACTCTTGCCTTTAAGCGCTTTGTTTATGGTGCATCCACAAACAACATCGCCAAATCTATCCTCCTCAGCCGTTTGGTGGATGTTAACCCCTTTCTATCTGTAGAATATGGAGCATATAAGAAAGGAGAATATGTGATGCAAAATACACAGTCTGCCCCCATTATGTTATTCGATGGTGATTGCGCCTTATGTAATGGCACAGTACAGTTTGTGCTGGACAATGACCAGCAAGGCCAGCTGTGTTTTGCCTCTTTGCAATCCTCTCATGGCCAGCAATACTTACGGAAATTTGGTTTGCCCACCGTAGATTTCAAATCTTATATGGTGGTGGAAGGTGAATGTTATTATCTTAGATATGCTGCCGTACAACGAATGCTATACCACATGGGGGGACGCTGGCGGTTGTTGGAAGCGCTATCAAAAATAATTCCTGGATTTATCGGTGACTTCTTCTACAGCCTTGGATTTAACAACCGCTATAAAATATTAGGGAAGAACACACAGTGCCGATTGTTAGAGCCCGCACTGAAGCATCGCTTCTTGGATGTGAGTAACTCGGGATTTTCCTAATTTATACATTTATACCCTTCACCCAAATCTGATAGCGCCGGTATAAATGCGACCACTTTCTTATACTCCATAGCTACCTTTCTTTTTATTTGATTAATGCTAACAACATTAATACCCCAAGGAGCAAAGCCCCCAACAAAAAACCCGCCCTAGAGACGCATTACCCTTCGTCTCTTTCCAACAACCGCTGCAAACCAGCTTTGTCCAAGTGGCCGCAAAGGGATTCATTGGGATTCATGGACATTCATCGTAGCCCTTGACAAAATTCGCAAAGGCTATATATTTATCCAGCAGTAGAAAGCCTCCACAGCAAGGATGATTGTGATGCCCAAACCACGAAAGGAATTGGTTTCGCTCAATGCGACACCCTATTACCATTGCGTTTCACGCTGTGTACCCAAAGCGCTTCGCGGGGCAGGCCCTGCGCCGCGCCTTTTTATGCGGAATAGACAGCAACGGCATAAGTTACGAACATAGACGACAATGGATTGAAGATAGGCTGCTTTTCCTGGCCTCGGTCTTTGCCATTGATCTATGCGCATTCTCAATTATGAGC
>PIVM01000780.1 GCA_003353945.1 Gammaproteobacteria bacterium | reverse complement strand
AAGGGACGTCCGCCGCAATTCGGACAATGCTCTTTCCCACGCCCGCCACATGACGCCCACCGCCGCCGCGTCGGTCGGCGCGCGCCGACGCCGACCATCACCACCGACCGACGGCTCGCACGGCCGTGCGGTGAGCAAAAATTTGGGTCGCTGCGCGCCTGCCGGATGCTCTGCGACGTCTGGACGCTCGCCAGAAACGCCAGGAAGCTTGCCTTCCACCCCTGGGCCCGAGGGCGAACGGCAGTGGTCGGCAGCCTCTGCGACGCTCCGATCGGCTCCTCGACCTCATCGCCTGCGACGAGCCAGCATGGCTCGTCGCTCGACGGCAGCCTGCTCAGTATGCTCTTGGCATTCTGTACAGCCTCGCCAGGCTCTCTGAGACGGCCTGCAGGGCCGGCGCGGACCGCCTCGGGCGCGATGGCCCTCCTCAGTACCTACCTCTTCGATGCCTGTCGGCTCTCCAATCTCGTCGCCGGCGGCAGGCCCGCATGGCGCGCTGCTCGATGGCAGCCTGCTCAGTACGCCTTGGACAGTGACTTCTGCCTCGCTGCTCTTACTGCAGCCGCCTCCGGGGCCGGCGCCGGCCGCCTCGCTTCGCCAGTGCTGTCTACGCCTGCGACACGCGTGTCGGCTCGCCGCCCGCGTCGCCCGCGGCGGGCCCGCATGGCGCGCCGCTCGTCGGGAGCGTTCCCAGCAGGCTGTGCAGGGCAGTCTGCCTCACTCAGGGCGCCGCCGCCGCTGCGCGGGGCCGCCACCGGCGCTGCTGCCGTGAACACTGCCGCCGTGTACGTCACCATCGCCTCTCTTCGTCGCCGATCTCGCCGACGCCGCTCGCCGCTCGCCGCCGCCCTGCCCTGCCCCGCCCAGCCCTCGCACAAACAAACCAACAC
>PIVM01000274.1 GCA_003353945.1 Gammaproteobacteria bacterium | reverse complement strand
TTAATCACCACGCCTACCATAAAGACGTTCTGCTTCAATTTTTACTGCTGTGAACCTGGTGCAGCACGAAATGCCAGTGCTGCCGAGCCAAATTTATTGGGTTTTCGGTCAGGCACTACTTATCCTTTTTTGGGAGAGATAACAGCAGTAACCCTGGACCTGGAAACGACGTTTCCATTCTTATCTTTGGCCTCCACTTCAACTATTTCTTCAACTTTGCTTCCCGCTTTTGCGTTTTCCAGTGTTCGTTTTTGTTGCCCTTCGGGCATTGTGCACGTAAAAACAATCTCTCCTTGGGCCCTGGCAATAAAATCAATATTGACGTTCTTAACGACGACCAAAGCGGAATTGGCTAATTCTCCCAAGAGCATCACGACAACACCCATTCCAGCCATTTCAGACATAGAAAATAATACGCCAGCGTTCATGTCTCCATTGTGATTAAAATGAATTTCTTCCGGCGACTGTTTCAAAGATATGTAACCGTCTTTGAGGTCAACCAATTCTGGGTTTATCATCTTCGTCCAAGGCACATCTATACCTACCGTCATATTGTCTCCTATAACTCGATTATTAAGATGTTTGTCCTAAAATATTTGATTTCTCGTTCTCATGCCATCTGCGAACAACAGCATATTATTTCACAGCTCATCACTACCTATACCTGTGATATGACAGGGAATATTATCAGGAATCTGAAGCCAGCGATGGCGACGTTTGTCGTAAAGAGAAACGGTCGGTTTTGGCAAATCTGGATCAGCAAATGCACCACCAGCAACGCCCAGTTCATTTTCCAAGCCTGAAGCTTCCCAATACACATTGGAACCACACACCGAACAAAAGTGAAAAGCTAACTCCATGCCTTCTTCACCAACACGTCGAAATATTTTGTCGTTTCCTCGAATAGCAACCGCAGTTTTGTTATACCATACACCAAGATTATAACTGGACCCCGTTCGTCGTTGGCAATCCTGACAATGACACATTGCCACAAACATAGGTTTACCTTCACACACAAGCTTTAGTGGAGCACAATGGCAGGCAGCGATTTTTTTAGCCACAAACCTCTCCTTTATTTATTTTTGGTTTAGATGACTACCAACCTTCCGGCAGATCAGGTATCCAGGCAAGAGCCAGTAAGTTCTCACCCTTGTCACGGTCTACATCTTGAAAAATCTGCCACTCATCCTTTTCAACATCTATATCGACATTGGGATAACCGATTGGCTTTCCGGATCCAACGACGACCATCGAATTAGGCTTTAAAGTCACGCCATACAGCTCTGCGACGGCTGAAGCGACATCCCATTGCCATGCAGTCAGCGGAACACTGAATTTGGGGATTACCGTAGGATAGCGTGTAATAGAACGAAAGCTTGCTGGATGCGCAGCCCGACCGCAGGCAAGAATGCGCTCTTTGGCTCTTTCAACGAGTCCGTTAGCAGTACCCGCCAAATGTGATATATGAGAAAAGACACCGACACGTCGATATTCAGCATCTATACAACCAATACCGCCCAATGTCAGCAACTGAGGCTCACTAAACCCTGGTAGCTTCTCAAAACGCGTATCGGCAAGCGCCATGCCAATCAGCTTTTCCTCTTTTAGAGCCAATGCGATGTAACGTAATCGTTGTAGAGACGTATCCAGATAATCGTGATTTGGTTGCACATAGGTCTTTTCAAAAAAAGCATGTATTTGACCAAGGGTTTCTGACGATAGCGTGTCAGACTCGCTCACGGAAAAAGTAATGTTGGTAAAACGAGCATTCACTTCCATCTCTGTTTTTTTCCTAAGCCAAATAGTCTTCAACGAATTCAAAGCAATTTAATGCCGAATCGACAGATTGAACCATTCCCACGCCTTCACCGCCAGCATCCGTACCCACATAAAACAAACCAGAAATCGGAGATTGTGCATCAGGCTTATGGCGACCGCATTGTCCAACAATTTGCCCCAGACCAATCGCTTCTCCACCCTGATTTGGTAACACCTGGTCTCTGGCCAATTTTGAAACCTGGGCCGGTCCTCCGTATTCTTTAAATTCAATAGCGGAGATAACGCCTGGAAAGAGCTTTTCAATCATCTCATCTATCTTTTTCCACAGCATATCGACTTCTTGGGCTTGCGGATCAGGCGCACAAAGCGTACTGGCAATCACAATTTGTTTTCCCTCCGGCGCCATATCAGTGTCATAATTGGAAGGAACGACTATCCATAAGCCAACCTCATCAGGCTCCTCACCGTTTCTTACTTTCTCATACCGCTGCGTGTCCCACACGGTATCATGAGAAAAGGTTAGATACAGAGGTCTGTCTAAAACCACCTTATTGAGGAAATAGCGCGTCGTCAGGAGTGTTAAGCCCGGTTCCAATTTTTTTATTCGGTCGACATAATCACTGGCAAAATGCTGCTCCCCAACCAGTTTAAGAACAGTGGGTTGAATACCTGCATTGCTGATAACAACGGGGGCATGGAATTCTTCATCACTGGTTGCAATGCCTTTGATACGACCGCCTTCGATTTGCAATCCTTCTACACGCTGCCCTGTTACAATCTTTCCGCCGTTTGTCTCAATATAGCCAGCCAATATTTTGCAAACACGCTCATAGCCCCCTTTAAAATAACCGGCTGCACCCTTGGTCGCCATCTCTTGAAGCACTTTCACTTGTTCAGACGCGGATGCTTTGTCTGATAGTGCTAATATGGAAATATTTGAATGCATGGTCATATAGTCATAGAGCGGTTCCGGAATATCGAATTGAGACATATACTCTTCCATCGAAAGATCATCTAATTCATCCACCTGCTCCGGTGTCAGTAAAACCATTTGTGTTAAAAAGTCTAATGCGCTCTCCCTCTCCTTATCATCCAGCTGCCATAAATTAAAAAGTGGGCTTGGATCAACCGTATTCTTTGGGCGACTGTCACTGATTAATTCGTATTGCCCAGAGCGGCCTTTATAATAAAATCCGACCAATTGTTCCTCGGATTCATAATCCCACGCCGGTTTCAATTCTTCTTCTAAACCCAACTCCTTAAATAAGATATCAAACGCATTATCTTTTAACGGCATATAACCAATCGGCCACATCTCATATTTAAACCCATCCTTCTCAAAGGTCATGCCCTTGCCGCCTACACGACTATTCTTTTCGACCAGTAATATTTGGCGTCCCGCTTTTGACAAAAGCGCACCGACTGCTAAGCCCCCCATGCCACCACCCACGATGATCACGTCATATGTATTCAATTTCTTTCTCCTGTCTAACAAAATAGGTTACAAATTCTTTCTATAGCGGATAGCAACCGCGTCGAACTGTCAATCTACGATTGGTTGAAGAAATTCTGACTGCTTACACGCTGTTAAACGCAGCATGATATTTAACCGTTCCAGATATTCCATTAAGTACCTTTTCTTCCAGCTCCATTACCATGAAAACACCTTCTGGCACGTCATACTCAGAGTCAATACCAAATTCAGAAGCAGAAACAAATCCAAAGCGAGGGTAATACTCGGGATGACCGAGGACAACAATCGCATCATAGCGACGTTTCTTGCATTCCTCTATGCCGGCTCGAACGAGTTCAGAACCCACGCCTTGTCTCTGATGCTCAGGAATGGCTGCCATGGGAGCAAGCCCCATTATCTTGACACCTTGATG
>PIVM01000779.1 GCA_003353945.1 Gammaproteobacteria bacterium | reverse complement strand
CTACACCTTTTTACAAACTAAATACGATGCTAGCTGGATAATATATACGTAAGCAAACAACGAAGTTCTTACGCCTAATATCACTAGAATGAAATATAATACTATTACAGATTTAATTAAAAATCACTGCGAAGAAATTTATCATGTAGAAGACTGTGAAAACTTTCTAGAAGAAAACGAGCTAGATTTAAAATGGTTTAAAAATGACGATCATATCATTTTCTCAAATCTATGCGATGACTATAGTGAAATGAAAACTATATTAAAAAATAACAATATAGATTTTAATGAATACGAAGACTATACAAATTTAAATTATATAGTTTTATAATACAAACTAAATACGATAGTAAATGGATAATAATATAAAGAAATAAAAATATGAATGCAGAAGAATTTGTAAACGAAATGGATATGATAGCACAAAACTACTTTGGTGAATTTGGTTATGATACTTGTAGCTCAGGTGAAAAAAAAGCAGTAATACAATTACTACTGCACAATACAAAGTAAATACGATCCTTAATGGATAATAGAATAAAGAGTTTTATAGAATTAGTTGCCTCTTGCAATATTAACTAATGACTGCGTAAATGGTTTATGCGAGTTCGATTCTCGCTGCGCAACTAAAAATTAAATTATGAGTACATTAAATTATCACGACGTAGCGCGTAAAATCTACGAAAATCATGACTATCTCAGAAATGGCTGGTCAAACGACGAAAGCTTTTTAAAATTAGACAGAAGCAATCGCTTAAAAGTTAGCAGAATTATTAACAACTGGATTAGACAAGACTTTTACTAATATGACTAAGCAATTAATATTAGGTATGTTAAAAACAAACCTCAGCGCGAATAAGCGAAACGAATTACTAAGAATTTACAATACATTAT
>PIVM01000273.1 GCA_003353945.1 Gammaproteobacteria bacterium | reverse complement strand
TCTATTTAAGTTTGATATTCCCGACTCGTCGCGGCATACCGGTCTTAAAGCACTAACGCGCTTCGCTTGTTGACCCCTCAAAATCGATTAAGAACCTGCTCCCTCCAGGAGCAGAACCGTTAATCAATTTTGAGCGGTTTCTTTTGCCTGAAATCCGTAGCTAATGGCAATTTAGGCTGCCACCTCTAGCAATGCCTGATTTTGTTCATCTGGATTCAGAGTAACTACCCCAATCGGCTCACAGTTCCTCACCTCCTTCGACCATCGGTTCGGCTTTGCTTTTTTCGCCTCTTCCAATACCTTTTTACGTTTCATCAGTATTTCTCCATCTTGCCCTGCGTGACGTTGCGCTGGCGTGACAAAGTTGAGCTTACTGTGGCGGTGCTTGTTGTTGTACCAGTCAGTGAAATTCTGAACCCAATCGCGAGCCTCAAGCAAGCTCGAAAACCCCGAAGAGGGCCATTCAGGGCGGTATTTCAATGTCCTAAACAACGATTCAGAGTATGGGTTGTCGTTACTGACTCTAGGGCGGCTATAAGACGGTAGGACGCCCAGCTCCTCTAACTTTGCCTTCATTGTCTGTGCTTTCATTGGCGCCCCGTTGTCTGAATGCAAAACCAATGGCTTATGAAGACATTGTTCTCGTAACATGCAACGCTGTATTAATTCACCAGCGCGCTCACCACACTCCTGCTCGTGAACCTCATAACCAACAATCTTACGACTGAAGATATCTTCAAACAAATAAAGATAATAAAATAGCCCTCTAACCGTCGAAGCCAAATATGTAATATCCCAAGACCACACTTCGTTAGGCCCCATTGCCGCATGACTGGTGGGCTTGTGTTTTTTCTTCGGCGCCTGACTACGGCCTCGATGGTTAAGCTGGTCATGCGCTTTTAGAATCCGGTAAAAGCTCGACTCTGACGCGAGGTAAACACCTTGGTCCAGCAGCACTGGTACGATCTGTGACGGCGGTAGACTGGCATACTCTGACTCATTAGCAACATCCAAGATACCCTGTCGCTCTTCGCAGTCCAGCTTGTTCGACGGCTCAGGACGCTGTGCTTCGGGTCGCTGGTCGGCCTGAACAACACCACCACGAAACCAGCGTCGATAGGTTCTCAAACTCACACCCGCTTCCTCGCAAGCAATGGCTAGTCGGGCGCCACTGGCCCGGGCCTCATGGATTAAATCAACAATATTTTTGCGCTCTGGAACCGGAGTCAACTCTCCTCGTCGTCGCTCCAAAGCGCATTGAGCTTTTTTCGCAGCACCAATATCGCTGCCGTTTCCGCCAATGCTTTTTCCTTTATCCTCAGTTCTTTCTTGAGTGCTTTGATTTGCGCTTTATCGGCTTTGCTTTGACGCTGCCCCTCCTTAGCGATCGCTTCACTGCTTTGAAAACCTTTTAGGCATTCTTGTTTCCAGCGCTTTACCTGTTCAAGGTACAGCCCTTTTTCTCGGCAATACTGACTGAGCTCTGACTCTGACAGCGCCATAGTTTCAACAACAACGGCCAGCTTGGCTTCCGCTGACCAATCGTCTGATGATGATTTCTTTCCCGGCACAGGCTTTCCTAATCTCTTGGCTTTGTCGCGCCAATTATATAGGGTTTGCTCCGATATGCCTTCCTGTCTCGCAACTTCTGCTACGGTCATGTTATGTGGAGGCAGTAATTTATTGAGAATTGACTCTTTACGTTCACTTGAATAACGGGCCATTTATTGCTCATAAACCGCTCCCCGATCTTAATTAATGTGAAATTCTAAACAGTGACAACAATCCTGACACAGGGGGAGAGTCACTCGCCCTGCCACGAAGCGTTAGTAAATCTCTAGTTCTGCCAGCAAATTGCCCTCAATCATGTAAACCCCAATGTCATTTTGACTGGTCAGCACAGCTTTTGGCAACATGGCGATAAAAGTATTGCTGATGCCTTTAAACTTAATAAGCAGTGATCCAGTAACAAATCGACCATTAACCGATATGAGCACCTTGTCAGTGGTTGGTTCAAATTCAAGGTTTCCCATAACAACTCCTAGTGGCGCTCGATCCAGTGGGGGGCGCTGTAATGACTTTAGGTTGTCCACAACAGCGCGCCCACTGCGCTTTGTTTCAAACTCCGAAATCGATCGACCAAAATAGTGATTAAGCTCTAGGCCATCATTGAGTAAGCTCAGTGGATTTGCGACGTTCTGCAAAGAACCAATCCACCGTGTTGAAAAGCTGGGGAAATTCTCTTTATCGCTATATGATACTTGCTTTGCAAGATTGAGTGAAAAAGGATTTTCTGTGCTCTTTTTGGGAAAGTATACTTTTTTATCGCCGCGTAGATCAATCTTGGGGTGGCCTGCAGGAATTCCACGTACTGGCCAGGGTATTTTGATATCCAGTACATCAGCAATAGTCGGAAGGATATCGTAGGCCATAAGATTGCTATCATCAACTCGACCTAATTTTTGATGCGGTCGCTTAATAAACAGCGGAGCATAGGCAATACTGTCGATTGTTTGTGGTTGTATCATCCGAGCTATTGTATCTAGCTCTACAGAGCGACCGTGGTCTGCCATAACAACGACCAACATGTCATTCCACATTCCTAATGATTTCAATCGGGAAAATACATCACCTAGGAGTCGATCTGTATATTCAGCCTGCATCAAGAAACGATACTCAGTAAGTTTTGCCAGCCATTCACCACCATCATCATTCTCAAGAGAGAGAGGTAACCTTAGATTGGGCAAATCGTAGGGTCGACCATCCTCGTAAAATCGCCAAGGCATATGTGGCATTATAAGGTGTATAAAGTAGAGGGCAGATTGCTGATCTGGGGCAAACGTCCCCATAAACCTTTCAAGTCTCACTGGTTTTGAGCGCGCGTATTCTACAGCCGTAGAACCAAGAATACGATCCCACGCAGCCTCCTTGGATTTGGGGGGGGTACTGAACTTGTTATTCGTTGCGAACTTCTCTTCAAAATCGTCAAACCAGAAGTTCCTATCACTTGTAAGTGATACGCGTTGCAACCATAGCGAGAATGTTTTTGACAAAAGAGAGTCCATTCTTGAAGTAGATGGCTTGATTAAAGTTCCGGGCGCACTTTCAGTGCATTGCAAAAATCCGCAAAGCCCTGTTGCCGCCTCGAACACAGCCAAATGGTGACTTGGAGCGAGTAGTGAAAAAAGGCTATTTGGGTAATTGGTAGCGATTGCTGCTAACGGCTGGGGGTCATTCCCAGTAAGAATTGAGGGTACTGAAAGTAACGTCGCGCCTGACAAGACACTAAAGTGTCGGTACCAGGTTGCTTCTTCAGCAAGTTGTGACAAGTTGGGAAACCGCGCCTTATCTATTAATTCTTCTTCGTCAAATAAGGCCATCGTGGGAAATTCATCAAGAAGGATAAATAGTACAGAAGGCATATTGTCAGCCGACTTTGAGATGGTTTCTTCTACAGTGATCTTTTGAATCAAATTACTGGTATTAGATAAATAGTGCCTGACCGAAAACCCAATAAATTTGGCTCGGCAGCACTGGCATTTCGTGCTGCACCAGGTTCACAGGAGTAAAAATTGAACCAGAACGTCTGTATGGTAGGCGTGGTGATTAAAATATAACCAATTTGAAGAATTACCCAAAATTTCAGGTAAGCTCCCGCTATGCTTTATCCATA
>PIVM01000778.1 GCA_003353945.1 Gammaproteobacteria bacterium | reverse complement strand
TAAGATTTCGGGATCTGTCCATGTCATTACACCATCATCATCAGACACTGGAACATAACCAGAAGCTGCCCCTTCTCTCATACGGATTAAGCCATCCACATCAAGTTTATTAGTCGGTGTACTTGTACCGATACCCACATCGGCGGCATAACCAAGTACCAAGCTACTATCCTGGTTCACAAAGGCATTTGCCCCTATTGCAGTGGCGTTTGTTAGTGAGTCTTCTGATACACCGGCATTGTATCCGATGGCAGTATTATTATTCCCTGTCTTGTTGTTATAGAGTGCGAATTTGCCATAAGCTGTATTTGCAGCCCCTTCTACATTGTTAAAGAGTGCGTTATGACCTGTGGCAACATTATTAGCACCTGTCGTGTTTTTTTTGAGCGCAAAAGAACCATTGGCAACATTGTAATTTCCGGTGTTGTTATAGAGCGCATGATGACCATTGGCAACATTATGAAGACCGGTGGCGTTTTCATAGAGCGCCTGATAACCATTGGCAACATTGCTATTTCCTTCGGTGTTGTTATAGAGCGCCTCTCTGCCATAAGCTGTATTTTTCTCCCCTGTGGTGTTTGCGAAGAGTGCTTGATAACCTATGGCAGTATTATGACCACCTTCGGTATTTTTGGTGAGTGCATTATAACCTATGGCAGTATTAAACTTCCCTTTAGTATTGTTACCTAATGCACCTGTCCCTATTCCAACGCCGTCATTATTTAAAAAGTTATCATTCAATCCTGCGTTAAGGCCTATAAATACGCTGCGTCCGGTGTTTATAAATTCAAGCCTTCCGCTGTCTATGACTATATTTTCAACAACATGAAGTTTTTCAAGCGGAGTGCTAGTGCCTATGCCCACATCAGCATCATTGCCAAGTATAAGACTGTT
>PIVM01000110.1 GCA_003353945.1 Gammaproteobacteria bacterium | reverse complement strand
AATGCAGGCCCTGCGGTGAAGGAGGGGTTGTTGCAAGCAGCTCTTTTTTTTCTGGGTTCCCGCGTTCGCGGGAATGACGGTAGCGTAAAATACACGTTGAGGTAACGTCCGCGAAGGTCGGCTTAGCTGTTCCAGAAAGCATCGTTACAACGTTAAAGGGGTCGTAACGAATTTCAACGTTAAAGGGGTCGTAACGAATTTAATTTGATCAATGGGATAGAAATGTGCTCTTCCATCAACGTTAAAGGGGTCGTAACGAATTTAATTTGATCAATGGGATAGAAATGTGCTCTTCCATGAACGGCTGCTTTTTAGTGCCGTAAGATCAGGTTTTGTTTTTTAGAGGCTGTTTTGTAACACATACCAATCCGCATATTGCGTCCTCTTTTTTTAGCCGCAATAAGTAAACCATATTGAAATGTTATAGTTGAACTATTCTCGCTGTAAGCTCACGCTAAGCAGGTACAACATTGTCTCATGCAGATAAGAAACACTGAATCGCGCTAAGGTAAGCTGTTTTCGAATAATTGGTGTCTTCTTCCAAAAACAGCTGCATTTAGTTTAATCCATGGCCTCTTCAAGGGGTCTCCTGTATTTCAGGCCTTCATCATTACGCAAAGAGGGGAAATGAAATTCTTCGTATGTCGTAACCATAGAGCCGACATCAAGAGACTTCAAGTGATCGGCTGCCTCTTCCGAATAGGTTATTTGTTGGAAATCGATTCGGCCCTCTTCGCTATGGCAGCCATCGCACTCTAGAGCATCCTCCGACAATATGGAATGCACTTCTTGCATAGCAGGTCCTTGATCTATTTCGCCAAAATTAATGGAAACCTTTTGTTTCAAGTATTTTTCGATAAAGTCTTTGCCGCTGTATACTCCTTGGTGAACTAAAGTATCATTTTCTTTTTTGGCTACGGCTATTCTTGCAGTGTAAGTGCCTAAGCCTCCTGCGGAACTTTTCTTAAGTTCAGTAACCGGTTCGTTGGTTTCGTTGTCAAAAAAGCTATACATGAAGGTTTTTTCATCAGTCTTTGGTTCTGCGTGACATACCTCACATTGTATAAACCAGGAGTGGGCATTCATGAAAGCACGGACTTTTACGTTCGTTACATGAGCGAAACTGCCGTGGCATAGTACGCAATCTGATTTGTACTGTATTCCGCCAATCACTGCGTCGTCCAGATTATGGAAATGCTCCAGCTGGTACTTTTTAACTTGAGCTGGTTTGGATTTTTTTGCGTCTTTTACATGTCTTGTTTCAGTCGAGGTGACATAACCTCTTGCTTGCACTGTGATCGGGCCTCGAACGTAAAAGATATAAAAAAGCCAAATTGTAAACGATAGTAGTATCATGAAGATCATGAACATCAGTGTATCCACGAGCAACTTCGTTAGGGGGATTTGTTTAATGGCGTTAAGCATCTCTATTTAGCCCCGTCTGCTGTTTCTGTGGTATTTAGCTTGTTTAAAACACTACTTTGTATCACTTCTCATGTTCCTTATTCGTCGGGAGAACTCATTCTCCGATCACTTGAAAAGTGTCTTCTGTCGCTATTTTCAGTATGCGCCTTCTCTTTTTCTAATACTTCTTCGTACCATTCCCCATGCTCATCCTTCATAAGATCTTCGCCGATCATGCCGTCGATAAATGCACGATTCATAGGGTATACATGGGGGCTATAGTGGACCGAAAAAAGATGCCCGACGATAATCGCTGCTGCCGCTAAAGTTGCCTCTCCAAGGTGAAAGGCGCCGCTGACGTCCAGAAAGAACACTGGCCAAATCCATTCTGTCCACATTATCACGCCAGTCGAAATAACGAGAAACATACCAATGTATACCGACCAATATTCAACTTTTTCCATGTAGAAAAAACGCGCTAGTTTGGGTCTGTCCTTTCTAAGTCCCATCATAAACTTCATATTTTGAACCAGATCTGTACCATCACGGCCTCTAGGTATCATGTCAACTGCCCAGCTTTTGCCTTCCTCTGTAGTGAAAATGTAGTACAGGTGGTAGGCGCATACAGCTGAAATTGCCACGCCGGCAATCCGGTGAATCAGACTGCGCATTTCAAAAACATCCTCCGCATAACTGCCGAAAAGGTCAATAAATCCCTGATCGGCTTGCAGCATAAAGCCTGTAATCGTGAGTAGAATAGTGGATATAAACATGATGGCATGTTGTATCCGTTGGTTCAGAGTGAGCCTGACAAATTGTCGGGTGCCATTATGACTGCTCATTTATCAGCTCTCCTCATGGTGGGGGTTGCGCATTGTAGAATAAAGGTCCAGACACCGATGAAAGATAAAGAAACCTAAGATTAAGGCGATAATAACTTTATAAAACAAGTTGATTCCGTAAACCACCAGTGCGTGGAAAACTGGATCAATAAATGGGGTGTTCATTTCTACTGTGTCTTCAGCTGCACCGTCGGAGGTCTCATCAGTAGTTCCATCCTCGCCGGCAGCTTTATTGGCTTCTTTTTCGGCTTCTGCGGCCTCAATAACTTCGGCAGCGGGGTCCGCAATTGATAGCAGTCTGTTTTTTGCAATGGTTAATAATTCAGCCATGTCGGGCGCTTGGTGGATCTTGCTGACTGTAGCAAAGGAGTTGTTTGCACCTTTGTGGCAGTCCGATTGACTACAGGTTTGAAGTTTGTTTTTTATGCTGACGGGTGATGCGTTATCCTTCCATGACATGATTCTGTGGGGAGAAAAGCCTTCTTCATAGGGTGCATGGCAATTCAGGCAATTAGCCACTTTTTCATCGCCATAACTAATCGCTTTAGCGTGAAACGTGCTGGAAAATCCAGAAACTGCATGAAGGTCATGTTTATCCATTAATTCCTGATCTGCGTGGCAGGTGCTGCACAATGCAACAACTTCCTTGGAGTTTCGCCGCTTCTCAATACGGTAGCCAATGTGTTCATAGAAATACTTGACAAAGCCTTTTGAAACATGACATTCCTCACACACGGCGAGGGAGATGTTGGCATCTTTTTGTGCAACATCTAGGTGGTAGGTTTTGTTGGTATGGCAATCTTTGCAAACAGGTAAGTCGCCTTTATCTTCGTGTCTCGAGCCCTCTGCGCCATGAGCGCTCTTTCGAAGATCGTCGACTATGCTTTTATGTGAAAATTGTTCATTAACAGAGGGTTCCAGAATATGGCAATCGGTGCCGCAATCGACAGGTTCTAGGTCATTGTGTGGAATTTTGTCAACATCGGTATGGCAGCTGAAACAACGAATTTTGCCGTGGTACGAAGCTGAAAACAAATCGTCATTGATATAGAAGAGGCGCAATCTATCATGAGACTGTTCATCGGTCTTTTTTTCAATTATGCCAAAGCCGGGGTATTTGTGACACATATTGCACATACCCTCAACCTCGGCATAAGTGCTTGCAGCTAAAGAATATAGGAAAAGTAAGGTGGAGATTTTTAGGGTTACTGTCAGAGCGCCCTTCATTTGATAAGCCTTTATGAACAAGGAAATTGAAGCTGGTGGTTTTTAACTTTCCACCGAGTTCCGCACGCTAAAAATTTACCGGTATGCTCCGAGGCCGTCCATTGCGAGCATGTATTCTGATTCTCTCATTGTCAGGTTAGGCATAGTAATGTTTTCCCTATAGAATGCAATGACATAGATCATCTATGGATATATAAGGGAAGGCCTGGGAAGTGAAAATAGTTTATAGCTAGCTGCGCATGAGCCGCTGAGTAAATGCGTTATTTTGCTTCATGTTCGTTGTGGAACAAATGTTTCAGAAAGCTAATTATTCTAAATAAGGCGGTGAAACTAAAATCGTATTTTTCTTTTTAAGTAAAGTGCTGTTATAGAATAATAAGTACTATGGAGGAAACTAAGTAGCATTACTCACTTGGTTGGCGTCGAGCTGGCGTTGGTTTTGGTTGGTGTTTTTCTTCGCAGTGAATGTCATAAAAAAGGTCTACGGGTCTTTTAAAGCCTTATTAAAATTAAGCTTACTCTCAGGCGTAAGGACTAAACAGTATTGGGAATATTGACCCTAACGTAGCAAAATTTTATTAAAATTTGCGTGGATTTTGCACCACAGCGGTGCGATTTATGTATGTGATTGCACGCGTATCGAATATCTCTGAAGAAATATTTGTTAACGCAGGAAAAATTAGGGCAGCATATTCTATATGTTGGTTGCTATTCTGGCAGAGCATTTATGTAATACAAAAACCCCTCTTCAATCGATTGATTGGCGTTCATGGTGACAGTCAATATTCCTTTTGGTGTTGTTATTCGTCCCGCACGTTGTATGAAATATTGGTGGAAACTATTCATTTTTTCGAAAATCCAAAGTGGGGCGCGCTTTTAAGTAGTACCACGTGATGGATTGGCGGCAATCCTTGGCATTTGTCGGTTTAAACTATGTGCGATAAAAGGCACTAACATGTAGGCTTGTTTTCCTGCCAGGTTTCGAGTGGGTATATAATCCATTTGAATCATGAACGTTCCCGGTGCGGTGCAGCACATCGAAATCCTGTCCAGTTTGTGCAATAGTGCATTGCAAAGGATAGTAGCTTTTTTGTCCTTTCTTTTTCTTGTTAAAACCGACAGTCGTGCCTTCAGCAAAACGTGTTGTAGACAAAACAGAGCCATCAAAATCAACCGTTAGTCTCTTGAGCCTGTGTTTTTTTAGTCTGTCGAGAACCCCCTTTCTACAGACCTCCCGCAGACCGTCCACACTTTTTGAATCCATTTCAGAAAGCCTACGACTGACGGCTTCTTGTTTTTTGGTCGAGTTAGCCGCAACATTTTTTGTATTTTTTACCGCTGCCGCAAGAGCAAGGGTCGTTTCTGTTGGGTGTTTTCTCTAATACGAGCGTTTTAGGCTTATTCAGTATGCAATCAAATTCAGCTAGGTTTTCTGCTGCATCCTCATCAATGGTGATATCGGCAAAAAGTGCGTGTTCTTTCACAAGGGCTTCAATCTCGTTTTTGCGCTCTTCAGTTGCTACGGTGAGTGAGAGTGGGTGCTCGGCTGTGCCCGGCTTGATTTCTCGTTTGGTACTGTAGCCAAAGCTGGAATGTTTTGGTTTGCTCCCTGGGCGACCTTTGTAGAAAAATTTATCAGACATTACGAGACCCTACTAGTGCTTAAAATGAGGTTTTAGTGCTTAAAATGAGATTTGCCGCTCTTATACACTATTAATTGCTCTTGGGATATCGAATGATTGCTTTTTTGATAATAGTTATTGATGAAGGGCGCTTAGATAGCGCCCACCCGAAGACCATCCATCACATTGAAAGGACCCATCGCGCTAAAGCGTCACTTGAAAATCCAGTCCTTGATAGTTGGCTGAATCCTGTTAGTATCGATTGTCAACTTTTGCCAGGTGCTGGCAAATGGTAGTGGTTTGAAATCCTCTCGCAAAACCAGACTTCTCGAAGTAGTTTTGTTGATCTGCAGTGATCTGTATAGAAATTCCGGCAACTACTGGGAATGGCCAAATTGATCATGGCATTTGATAGAGTGCTCACCTTTTCAGGAATTAGTCCGTTATTTGAAGACTGACCAGACAATGCGTTACCGACTGGCACGACGAGGGGAAATCCCCGTTTGTAGGGTTGATGCTCAAAGATGCTTTGATCACAAAGTTCTCGGTACCTGGCTGAAAGGTTGAAGATCTAATAGCGTCCATCCATAAAATGGTAATAAGGATATACATGACGTAATGATTCGCCACGTTGAACATTGCTCCAATTACAACCATAGCCGCCCTGACGCACCTGTGCGCTATTGCCCAATGTGCGGCGAAGTGGTCAATGCCAAAGTCGGTCAAAAGCCATGCAGCCAGGATGAACACGCAAAGAGTCGACGTAATCAGTTAAACTTTTGTGTTGATTGTGGAGAGCAGCTTATAAAAACAAGCTGATGGTCCGAATAATGAACCAATCTTTGGACAGGGATAAATACCGGCACGGCTCCTGGAAAGAGTTTGAGCAGTGGATACGGTTTCAAATCGGCTCAGACTTCCGCTGGCATTTATCACCACTGGATTCTGAAATTCTGCGTAAAGACGTTGTTGAGACGATGAAAAGTGATTTGATACGGAACGAGGGTGTTTTTCCTGAGAGAAATGCTTTTTTTGAGAAAATTTGAAAGGGGGTATGAGAGAGTGCAGACGGAAAATGGGGCAAACATCTACGTCAACAGCGCAGTACCGAGCGGCTGACGAAGTTCCAACATCCAACATCCAACATCCAACAATCCAACCCAATCCCCATTTCCTAAAGACAACTACTCTACAAGGACAAATATGCCCTCCAACAAAATAACGACAGCGCTCCTGTTAGCTGCGGGCACAGGATCCCGCTTGCGGCCATTGACCCTTGATGCGCCAAAATGCCTCACCGAAGTGGGGGGCAAGCCCATCCTTGAGCGGCTGATTGACAACCTGAGACTGCAGGGCTTTAACAGACTGGTCGTTGTAACGGGATACCTGGATAGCTGTATTCGTGAATTTCTACACCGTAACGCTCCCGACATGCAGGTGGATTATGTTTTCAATCCAGACTATCAAACGACCAATAATATTTATTCTCTGTGGCTGGCCCGGCAGCAAATCCAGGAGCCATTCCTGCTCATAGAAAGCGATCTGGTTTTCGATGAGTCAATGCTGGATGACATGCTCCAACCCGACAAGATTGCGGTTTCCAATATCCTGCCGTGGATGAACGGCACAACCGTCGAACTGGATGCCAGAAAAAGCGTTTCATCCTTCCATGTTGGGCACGACATCAAAGATAAGCCCCGGTATAAGACGGTGAATATTTACAGTCTGTCCTTGCAGAGCTGGCAAAAGACGGTGGAACGGTTGAACCACTACGTTTCTGGTGAGCGACTCGGCGAATATTATGAAGCCGTTTTTGCCGAGATGGTTGCCGACGGTACGCTCAGTTTTGACGCAGTCTTTTTTGCAGAAAACCGATGGTATGAGATTGATACCGTAAAAGATTTGGATGAGGCAGAGCTGATATTTCCTCGTGCTCCGCAGATCACAGCCACGAAGCGTCGGCTGACGAATCTTCAGAATGCCCGCGCTACCGCAGTTGTCGTATAGAGTGCCTGCGTGCACTGATACCCTTTAGTGCGCTAACAGCGTCTGATATAGCCTGATAAGGTAAGAATCCAAGTAATGAATAATCAAGATCAAATCTCTAGAGAGCAGCAATACGAAGCGCTAGCCACTGCCCATGGAGGTTATTGGCGCTATGGCTTTATTGATCATGCCTACCTTTATAATCTTCATTTTCCGCCAGAGCGATTCTTTGATCTGCTTAAAAGCCAAATCCATGAGCTGGTTCTGAACTATCCTGTTGCCCAAACCAAGCTGGCCAGTTGGGTGGGTGACTTGATTGATCAACCGCCAGAACGAATTGTGGTGGGAAATGGTGCGGCAGAACTTATCAAAATTGTCTCTGGGCATATAGCAAAAAAACTCATTGTTCCTGTGCCGTCTTTTAATGAATATGCCAATGCGGCGCCAGAAGGAACCGTTGTCGAGTTTGCGCTTGATACACCTTCTTTCCGGCTTGACGTGGACAAGTTTGCTGCTGAGGCACTGCGATGCAAGGCTGATGTTGCGGTGGTGGTGACGCCAAATAACCCGACTTCATTATTGGTGCCAAAGACCGATCTTATTCGTTTGGTGACAAAACTGGCTGAGCACGACTGCATGCTCATCGTCGATGAATCCTTTATCGATTTTGTCAGTAATCGTGATCAGGAGACGCTTGAAAGAGATATCGCGCGTTACCAAAACCTGGCGATTTTCAAGAGTATGAGTAAGGCTTATGGCATCTGCGGTTTGCGTATCGGTTATATGCTCACGGACAACACTGCTTTTGTCGATAAGGTTCGTGCCGGACTCCATATTTGGAATTTGAATGGTTTCGCCGAAACTTTTTTAAAAACGGCACCTCAATACCGTGAAGAGTTCGAGTCAAGCTGCGCCCAGGTACGGGAAGATCGAGATCAGTTTTATCAGAATCTTTGTTCGATTGAAGGTTTACTTGCCTATAAGCCCGATGCCAACTATATATTCTGCCGCCTTCCCGATCACGCACCTTCTGGCCCAGAGGTGGCTCGGAAATTGTTCGTTGAGCACAATATGTATATTAAACATTGCGAAGGCAAAAGCATGCCGGAATCTGACCGCTATATTCGTATAGCCAGTCGCTCCCCAGCTGAAAATACCAATATCGTCGCTGCGTTAAATAATCTATTAGCCGCAGAGGAAAACACCGGTTACGTCAATAAAGCAGAATCAGAGAAAACCGCATGTCAGCAGAAGAAACTATAAACGGCTCACCGGCGACGCCCCCGACAATACTCTCCTTTGCCAAAGACTTACCAAATCTCTGCTCACTGGCGGGTCTTTTGTCTGCTGTGCTGGCAATCTACTTCGCTATTTTAGGTGTTTTTCCAGCCGCCATGATCGGGCTGATCTGGGCCGTATTCTTTGACTGGAGCGATGGTATTATCGCTCGACGTATGAATGCCAGGACTGAAACGCAGCGAATATTCGGTGGGCAACTCGACTCGCTGATCGATATTGTCAGCTTTGGCGTCTGCCCTGCGGTCGTTTTATTAAGCTACGGTGATTATAGTCCTTGGTTCGTTCCAGGCGCTTTTTGTATTGTAGCGGCGGGAGTACTGCGATTAAGTTATTTCAATGTGTTTGGTTTGGTCGGCGAATCAACCTATCAAGGATTAGCATTGGATAATAATAGTATTATCCTGGCTTTGCTTTTTGTTTTTGATGGTCTTCTCAGTTCATCTGTTTTTGCCATACTACTTTACATTGTCTTACTGGCATTGGCGATCTTAAATGTGGCACCGATTAGAACCCCAAAACTGAGTGGCGCTTGGTATTACGGCATCACAGCTTGTACCCTCTCGTTGACTTTGATTTATGGCTGGCAGTTACTGCATGCGACCGGATGATATGAGATTGATTGCCTTGGCTTTCATCGGCACCTATTTGTACGCTTTCATGATGGGCTGGATTGGTTTGCGGCATCGAAAAACACCAATATCATTCTAGGGTAGCCTGTTATCATGCCCCTCACAGCGTTTGTGTCGGATTCCAAAGAAGGGTAAAAATGGATGGGCAATAAAACGGCCACTGCCAACGATGATATTGACGAGAGCAAACCCTGGTTGACGTTTTTTGTTGATAACGAAACATATGCTGTTGGTGCCTTGCAAACACAGGAGGTATTGCAGCAGAACCAGGTCACACCAGTACCCGGCGCGCCCCCGCATATCCTGGGTGTGATCAATGTCCGGGGGGATATTGTCACGGTGGTTGATACCCGAACGGTAATTGGGTGTCCTCGGGCTGAGGCAACGAAACAAACGCGCATTGTACTGATTGATGTCCACAACGAAACGCTGGGGTTGTTGGTCGATAGTGTGGTTGAAATCGTGTCTATCAAGGACTCCGAAGTCGAGCCTACCGCAAGCGCTGTGGGAGGACATGATTATGTCATGGGTGTCTACTATCATCAGGAAAAACTGACCATCCTATTGTCGGTTGATAAACTGCTGTCGAAGGATGAAGTGATATAAGCGTTATCTAACAGCTTGAGGCACAGTGAAAAGCGCGTTCTTTGAGGAGGTTACGGTATGGCAAAGCTGCCACGGTTTCTCGGTCGTCTGTGCTGTTGGCTGGGGTTTCATGACTTTCGTGTGATTGACAAGACATTCGGGTTTGGTGACGCTGGCGGTGTCGAAAAGCTCGAGTGCCGACGGTGTGGTGTGATTGTCGCTCGCCAGGGATGAAGGCGTTTTACTTACTCTTTCCTTTTGGCATGGATGTCTCAAAGCTCCAACGAATAGAGGAAATAACACGTGCGCTTTTATCGGAGACGGGAACCGTTTTAAGCAGTTCAAAGTTCTTTCGGGTGAAAAATGCACGCCCCTGACTCACTAGCCATTCTGCCTGATCAAACAAACTTTCCAAATTGTCTGCCCATTTACAGTATGTGGTTAATGCCGTGTTTTGGCCTGGATTAGCAGCACACTGCTCCAGCCGCTTTAATGTGACGAGGATATTATCGATAAGCGCTTCTTTGATATCCTGTGTAAATATGCCTAATCCTTCCGGTTGACTAATCTCTTCGTGGGATGGATCAACCACTTCGGATTGATCGTCCCGAGCCGACTCGCTCAGTGCAGTAATTAAATCGGAAGGGTATGCATCTCGAAAATTATTTAAAGACTGATACAACCAATTAGCGCCATAAGGTACACGCTTTAGCTCATTTATTCGCTTCTTAATCTCTTCGGCTTGCTCAAGGATAGTATTGAGCCGAATTTTTTGCTCATTAATACGAATCCGAGTAGCCACGGCTTTCTTCTCATTCTCAAATGTCACCGCAAAGAATCGGTGCCCACAATCTTCACAGAGGCTGACCTCTCTTTCTTTGGTGGCCGCGACCAGATAGCCATTATTGTGGGCTTTCAGACAATCACTAGCGCCACACTGGCCATTGTCTTGTGCGAGGCTATAAACAGCTAAAATCTGTTTGAATTGTTTTTGATTGGGAGAGATTGTGGAGAGGTAACGAGGGCGATCATGAATATCGTTCCACGAATTTAGCGTTATCATCTCATCAATAGTAAAAGTGGTCACGTATTCAATGTACCTCTAAATGGTCAAAGTGATAGTAATTTGAGTGAGTGAATCACTTATTAACACGGTCTTTTAACGCTTTTCCTGCTTTGAATTTGGGTATGGTGGCCTCCGCTATCTCTAAGGGTTCACCTGTCTGTGGATTGCGCCCCGTTCGGGCAGCTCGAACCGATGTCGAAAAAGAGCCAAAACCCGGTAATGAAACGGTGTCACCATTGCTGAGGGTTTGAGTGATGGCTTCAACAAAGGCATTGACCGTGTTCTCGGCAGTGCTCTTTGGAACATCGATCGATGCTGAAATAGTTTCAATGAGTTCAGTTTTGTTCATTGTTTAATCGCCCTCTTGCCTTGACTGAATATTATTCGTTCCGCTTCTGGCAGCTAGCTTACATGCGACTATGTGGCTAAAAGCTTTACCAGCTAACCTAATTAGAAATGATTCTAAAGTAGCGGCTTCATAAAGCATCAAATGCTAACACGAAGCCATTAGAAATGGCATGGGGTAGTCGAGAAACTTCCCAGTTTCACAAGGGGTAATAGTGACCACTAAGTGCTGACAACACGAATGAGTTTTAGGAATATGTCGGCAAGCTGAGTGATCCGCCCTATTGTACTGATAAACGGTTATCCACCGCCAAATATCAGACCAAACATAACGACATTTTCATCCTCATCAGTACTGGCTAAATTGTAATATCGCTTTCCAGTGACCGTCAGACCAAATGAATCGCCTATCTGAATAACGATACCGGCCTCTGGGTAGTAAGCGCTGAGATAATCATTGCTATCCCAATTGTAGCCGAATAGGGCACCCGCCCCGAGAAAAAAGGTCGCACCTAAGCGATACGACATTCCTGCACCCACATCAATCGCCAGCCCATCATCACCATCACCAACGGATTCAATGTATGACAAGTCAGCGTGACCGACCGCACTTCTAGCCAACCCAAATCCGCCGATAGCGGTGATTTGGAGGTCCTTATCGGTTTCTTTGCTTCTTTTTAGGTGCAAATAAGCCCCCACTTAAATATCACGCAGGGGCAATCCTGCCCGAAGACATTTTGCCCGCGAGCAAACTCACACCATTAGCATGATCTTGTTTGTTAGCCGTCTTGATCAGACAACTATGCTTGGCCTTTCTCAAGGGTTTCTTGGTAATTCCAAGGTAACCACCGTTCCGGCTCCCTCGCTATCGTTCGGCGGTGTTGTTGCAGAGTCACCAAATAGTCAAAGCAATTGATGCCATTGAGTTCGCACGTTGCAATTAATGAGGTAATCACATCTCCAACATGAGCGCCAGCAAGCGTTTTGTAAAAATGCGCATTTTTACGGCCACGAACTATCAGTTTGATAACCATTTCAGCCAAGTTATTATCCAATGTGGCTCCCTTCATGCGACAGAATGCAGCTAATCCGTCAAAATGTTTCAGGAAATAGTGAATAGCCTTTCCAAGCCCGCTGTTCTCTTCGGTCTTGTTGTCTTGCAGCTTCGCTTCGCACCAGGTTTTTAAGGTGTGCATAATAGGAAGTGAGTTATCTGCATGATAAGCCAATCGTTCGCTGGCCGTCATTTGTTCAGTTTTGGTTACGGTGTCGTTTTGCCAAATGCCGGCATAGCAATCAACAACGTATTCAACATCCTCTGGATAGTTGCTCAATTGTTGCTGATCGTCCCTGCTGTGTTGTTAATTATCTTCGGCACGAGGCATTTTGATATTCTGCAATTTCTGGTGTAGTAACCAGTCAGAAATTGAATAACCAATGCCGCAAAGAGCAGCCAAGGAACCCATTGTAACCCACCAGACCATCAACGAGGGCTGATATGCCCACAGCACCATGGCAACTATGGTACCAACTAAGCTAAAGATGGCTGTCCACGCCAGGAAATTGTTATCAAATTTCATGTCGTTATCTCCTGCTTTACTTTTGTTTTGTAGGGCATCTCTTTTTACAAAACAATGAAAATACTAAGGTAGTATGCATTAGTATGGGCTGTTTTAATCTTCGCCATCCCTCTATATAGAGTCGATTACCACGGCCCTTAGACCTGTTTTGTATGTTGGAGCTCGAATGATTCCTTACGGGAAGCAGTATTTAATACTCCTTTGTCTGCTCAGGAATTTTTGCCAGCAGATTCTATGGCACCACTAACGACTATATAGCGCATCGAAGAGCTGGGCAAGTGCCAACCACAGCTGTCATCACAATCGAAGTTATTGGCAACATGATTTTCAGGTGGTGTTATCGAAATGACAGAGTCCAATGGATTGCCAAAGTCGTCTGTATCTGTATTGCGATACCACTTAGTTCCATCATCCCAGAAGATGTGCTCAACTGCTCTGAATCCGCAGTCTCTCGAATCGCTTAATTCGCTGCTGAATAGATGTGCCATCTGATTCTTCCAGGTTGTTACAAAATTATGGATAACCCGGATAGTACCCTAATGTAAAGAAATGTAAATAATGGTAAAGCAGTGTAAAAAGTTACAAACCAATGAGAACTAAACATAAAAACAACGTTCTTCTACAAGGCTTTTCAATTCTGCACTTACAGAAATATGTTGGCCAAGTGTCTATGAGAAAAGTGTCAATGGACTCTTAAGCAAAACTTACAACAAATACAATTTTTTATAGGAGTAACCGATGCGTTACAAATTAGGTATCTCTGTACTAACACGAATGCCGGCAATATTAGCGACAATGATATTTCTTAGTCTAACGGGTTGTAGTGAATCTAGCGATGATGATGCCGTTGAGACTGAGGCAGGTTACATTCAACTTTATAATGTTTCATCAAATTCACCTGGCATTGTCTTGACGGTTGATAAGAATAATGACGATGATTATGTTGAAACAAAGCACAGTAGCGTCAGTTTTTCGAGTGCGAGTGAGCACTTGGCTTATGAAGCTGATACTTACGATATCGACCTTTCCTGGCAGGATGGTGCCGATACCGATGACCTGGAGAGCGTTTACGAAAATGAGTTGACGATATCTAACAGTGTGATCGAGTTTATCGTGGTCGCAGAAGATATTGCGGCTCTCAATGTATTAACGTTTGATATTCCTGTAATCGACGAAGAAGAGGATGACGATTACGTATTTAACACACGTTTTTTAAATATGCATCCCGGTACAGAAGGTGTTGATATCTATTTATCAAAATCTGACGAGACTTTTCACGAAGCGATACCAATAGGGCAACTTAACTATACTGAAATGTCTGATAATCATCAGCTTGAAGTCGATAGCTATGTGTTCTACATTACATTAGCGGGTAGTGACGAGATAGTATATCAATCCAGTGAGGTCACTTATCAAGCTTCTTACCAATACGTTATGGTGATTCGAGAAAACAAGGGTGTAGGAACTTCCCCTTATACCTTGGATAGAGTGGCCAATTCAGGCGTTGTTAAAGAGTATGGTGACGCCGATGCTGAAGCTCAATTTCGTGTATACAATAGCGTTATTGGACACGAACTGCTACCGTCGTATCAAGGTATATTTAATCTGCGTGCTGACAGTATTGCTGACTCCGTCGAATTACCTTCACTGGCTTTTGGGGGATTTAGTGTGTCTTGTTTTACCAACTTCGGTGATTACAGCCTGACGCTATCGATTCCAGAAACCAGTGAAACAATTATCGATAACCATTTGCTTACTTTGAATGTTGACAGTGATAAAACGGTGTTTTTCTACTTACTGGAAGAAGACGTGGATGAGGATGGTGATGGCGACGTTGACGAAGATGGAGACGGGGTAGTTGATGAGGTAGAAATCACGGTTAATTCGTTGATCGTTAATAATAGTCACAGTGAAAATATCTATTACCATCAAATCAAAGTGATCAATCTGATTGATCACTTTGACAAACTAAAAGTGTATTTCGTAAAAAGTGATGAAACCATTGATACGACGGATAATCTGATTACTTCTTATTACGTACAGCCACGTTCCACTTCATTACTCAATAACGCTTACAGTGTTTACATGGTGGGTATTGAAGATGGTAGTGAGTTGATTCTTGCGATGTCTGAATTGATTCTCGATGAGAATAGCAAGGATTCATTCCTGATGCTGGAAGAAAGTACTGACTCATCTTCAGGGTATAAGATGGCGTTTAGCGACCAAAGGATTTAGCAATTGTTTTGGACATAGTTAATAACAGAGCTATTAGCTATGTCCTGTCTGCTTTCTTACCAGACTGGCAGTCAAGAGCAATTTCAGGTTCTGTCGCAAATCAGGCATGAAAACAAAGCGGCAGAATTTCTGGGCGTGACTATGCCACCAATGCATAAAACTGTTCCGCAGCTGACAGAACTTTACCCCGTGTTTTTCGTTGTTGGCCTTTCTTGATCATGCGTACAAGCTCTACGCCTGCCAAAGTCTTCTGTGTGGATTGGAAATTCTTAAAGCCCAGAACCAACTTTGTCTTTCGTTTAATGAAGCGGTGATCCAGCTCAAAAGCTTGCCCCATGAGCGTAGCGAGTGCATTGGGTACAATGTTGTTCAGATATTTGCACTGTCTGATTTCGATACGCCTATTGTTCGCTTCTTCTTGAGATAAAAAGCCTGCTCAAGCAGAGGAACGTAATGCACGAACCATCGATTGATCGTGCTATGGTCGACATGAAACCTTCGCTCTTTCATGATTTCTTCGATGTCTCGATAACTCAAACTGTAGGCTAAATACCAACGCACAGATTGCATGATCATGTCTTGGTGGAAATGTCGCCCTTTGAAGCTGATCATGAACTATGCGATCCTTGAATTATCGAAAAGCCAGTGTGCCATACTGGGAGTTCAAGCCTCGTTTTGCGACAGAACCCAAATTCCGGGGGGCAATCTGCTAAATGAGCACTTAGGAATGCGCACGAAATAAGTTAAACATAATTACAAAGTGCTTGTTTCAGGCACGGCAACATAATTCCATGAAGCTAAATTCTCATCAAATATTATTCGCATTGATTCTTTGAATCCTTCTACAACTTTTCTACCCGT
>PIVM01000777.1 GCA_003353945.1 Gammaproteobacteria bacterium | reverse complement strand
GCTATGTGCGGACCGTGGCGAACAAGCTCGTTTCAACCATCACCGCAGACGGGTCGGCTTCAGACTTCGATGGTCTGGTATTGCGATATACCGATGTGCGAACGATTGCACGATTTTGCCTCGGTAAATATCGCAAAGGTCTGGCGGCCAATCAGGAGAAAGAATATTATGCCCTCGCCAAAGGCTACATTGCCAGGTTTTTGAGGGCCAATGCCGCCAGCTTTAAGAATGCCAAAGTACAGATCATCGGCTCACATCCCAGGGGGAAAAGTACGGTTATCGTCAAAAGCAAGGTTATCTATGCCGATGGCGGCGGGGTTCTTGTGAACTGGAGGGTTATCAAACGCGGCGCAGACTACAGGATTTTTGATGTGACGGTAAAAGGTGTCTCCCTGGTTATTTCGCTAAAGACCAGCTTCACCTCCCATATTTCCAAAAATCAGGGAAAAGTAAGCGCCCTCATAGAGCACCTTCGTCGTTAGCAAGCTGGGACAACTTGCCTGCAACGTGCTTTTTTGAGCACGAGGTTATCTTAAGTCTGGAAAAGAGCGTCTGCAATTTAATAAAATATCTACGTTGACGCGGTACCCTAGATTGCGGTTGTTTGTAGCTCGTCCCAAACAAAGCGATTCGTTTTTTGAAAAATATATCCCATACGCCACATCATCATGCCCAAGATTTCCTCATATTTGCTCTCATTTGCCACATGGTTAGTTTCACTATCTATGGCAGTATTTTTGACCATCTGCGTTCAAACTGAGCCCGTACATGCAAGAGATAAGGCCGTGAGCTACATGGAGCAGGTGGCCACTGAACTTGTGGAAGCGGGAACATTGAGGTCTAGGGAGGCCTTCTATGAATCAATCCTGCGCCATGCGGATACCAGACATATCGGC
>PIVM01000776.1 GCA_003353945.1 Gammaproteobacteria bacterium | reverse complement strand
AGCAGCCCGGCGGCGCTATTGCCCAACTCGCCCACAAGGCCCCGACCGGCGGCGTGATCACCGTCGACGGCGGCGAAGTGCAGCCGTGGGTCTTTATCGAGTATAGTTCTGAGAATGGGCTAGGCAGCAACAACACGATCGCCGATGACAACACCCAAAACCGCATCACCTACCTGTCGCCGCGTTTCATGGGATTAGGCTTCGGCCTCAGCTTCAACCCGGACGTCGATCATAGGAGCCGTGCGGCCCAGCCCATTAGCCGCGGCGATAGCCCTCGCGGGGGGATCGGTTATAGTGTTGCGCTTGCCTATGACGACACCCTGGGTGACGTCAAGGTCGGGGCCGACGTCGGCTATAATAGCAAGCGCTCTCACGGGGCCTCCGGCACCGGATCACCTGACAATGGCTCCAAGAGTATCCGCGGCGGCCTAAGCCTCTCCTATGCCGGCTTTACCCTCGGCGGCGGATATGTCCGGAACATTGAGCACAAAATCGACGACTACGAGGTCTCCACGTCGAACCAGGTAGCGATCTGGGGCACCGGTACACGTAATACCGTAGACGGCTACGGATGGAGTGTCGGCCTGACCTACGCCGTCGGCCCCTACACGGTCGGCGCGTCCCACTCCCGCACGCTAGTCGAACATGTGGTTCGAGATCCTGGTGACAATTCTACCGAGTACACCGTCGTCGGCGGCACCTACACCTTGGGCCCGGGCGTCAAAGTCGGCGCCGACCTGATGTATGCCGACTACGAGGGCGACATCGATGGCGAAAACGGCTCCCTGACCATTGACAACAACGGTTGGGCCGTCAACGCCAGCCTCGTCTTGGCCTTCTGATCCGGGCCTTCTGATCCGGGCCTTCTGATCCGGGCCGGATGGACGACGAAAATC
>PIVM01000775.1 GCA_003353945.1 Gammaproteobacteria bacterium | reverse complement strand
TCCACTCCTTCACAGGACCGGCATGCATATTTGTAACGTATGTGACGCAGCACTTTGACCTGGGCAGGTACTACATCAAGCTTCTCCGAAACCTCTTCTCCTATTCGGCTAAGCTCACTGCCGCAACCGCACTTCTTTTCCTCTTCACTGAGATCATGGATTATCTCTTCACGGGGAAGATCTTTTGGCAGTGGTTTACGGCCTGTTTTTCTGCTATGCGCAGGGATGGTTATCTCTTTTTCTGTTAACGTTTTTTCTTCTGCCTCTGTTTCTTCAGCCTCGTCAAACAGTGTTTGTTGATCGGTATTATCTACACGGCTCTTTTCTGTTTTGCGACCGTAAAGCTGACTTTTCACCAGATGCAACTGCTCCTGAAGAAAGCTTAATTGCAAGTCATAATCTGCTATTGTTTCTTTGAAATATTCCTTAAGTATTTTGGGATCATCCGGTAGTGTGGAAACGTCTGAAATCATGTGATTATTATAGCATAACCACTTGTTTAATAGGCATTTTAATTACATATAACTTCATCAGAAATGTAAATAATAAACCTCATATTACGCTCTCATATAACAGCCTCTCATGCCCCTGCAAATTGCTGACATCCAGCCCCTCTAGAAGCCACATAAGCTGCCGCTGATCCACTTCCATTATTTCCTGTTCTGCCTTGGGCCAGATAAATCTGTGCTTCTCCAGACGCTTCTGCCACAGACAAAATCCGTTCTGGTCCCAGTACAGTATCTTTATAATGTTATGCCTTTTATTTGAGAAGACGAATATGTGACCGGAAAATGGATCCAGCTCCATATGGCTTTCTACAAGAATTGATAATCCGTTTATCGCTTTGCGCATATCTGTATTGCCTATGGCGATATACACTCTCAGGTTAGGCGCCGGT
>PIVM01000774.1 GCA_003353945.1 Gammaproteobacteria bacterium | reverse complement strand
TAACGTAACAATAGAGAGTTAAGCAAAGTATGAGTGACTACGAATCAGATCAGGAATCTGAAACAGGTGAAACCGATCCGCCCATCTATATAACACTTTGCTGTGAGACGCTTGATGAAGCTCGTGCCATGGTTAACGAAGCGCTTGATGAATTACGGCTGACTATGGAAGAAACAGATCCACAATATGGGCTTAACCTACCTTTTAAACCAGAACATGTCGGTATTGGTTTTCCTATGGACTCTGCCTATGAGGTTTCGGTCTGTTTTTATGCCGTGGATGGGAAGGAAGAGTTTCGTGAGCGAGGCGAAGTGCTTGAAGATACGTTATTAACTATGGATAGAACCCACAATGGGCAGCCAAACCCGGCGCTGCTAAGAAAGATTATCCAATATATATTAAGTGATATTCTGCCGCTGGCCGATCATGTCGCAAGGAAAGATTTTGAAGAGCCTTTAGGTGAAGGCGAGCTTGCTATAGTTTTGGCTGACCAAATGGGAATAGATATTGATACTCGAGATATTTGGTAATAAGACGTGGTAACGACGGCTAGTAATAACAACGAGCACCCAACAACAGTATGCTAACGGACAAGATTAAAAAGACAATTCAAGAAAGCTACTCTCTATAGAGTCAACAAAAAGCACCGAAGACATTGATAAAAAAAGAGATGCGTGAGAACGTGCAATATACAGTTAACGTACAACGTACAAGGATAAGTCGCGCGCAGCCGCGACTTTATCCAGTTGTTGAACAAGCCCGGACTTATTCGACGCATTCTATTTAGTGCCTGACCGAGAAATGATAACCCCCTGAAATCACTAAAATTAATCGAGATTCCATGGTCGAAGTTTTCCCTATTAATAGTGGATTGACGTAAAATAGTCGATAAATTTCGA
>PIVM01000109.1 GCA_003353945.1 Gammaproteobacteria bacterium | reverse complement strand
AGCTAGCGGAAACAAACTTAGTAGGCAGTGGTTATATACTTCATAGATATGTTCAAGCACCATCAGGTCGCCTTTATGCTCAAGGCATATCTTTGCAAACAGTACCAAGGCTTATACGGCATTCAGCACTACACGGTTTACATGAATATGACTTTGAAAACTGCCATTACGCCATATTCAAGCAAATGGCAGCTAAATACGGGTATGAATGCAGCGCAATAAAAGATTACATGGCTAATAAGCGTCATGTTAGGGAGCATATAGCAAGTAGCATCAATATTAGTGTCTATGACACTAAAGTCTGTTTGCTGGCCATTATGTATGGAGCAAGAACAATGGAATGGCATGCGAACGCTATTCCCAAAACAATAGGCCAGGATAAGGCTGGTAAACTGTATAAAGATCCCTACTTTGATGCGATCAGCCAAGATATCAAAAATGGCAGGAAAGCAATATTAAGCGGTTATCCAAAAAGCCGTAATACCTTACGTAATGCCATGGGGTTGAGGACTAATTTTAAGAAGCGCACTGATGAACAAGTACTTGCCCACTTATTACAGGGTGTTGAAGCTCAAGCCCTTAAGTGCGCCATTAATCTATACCCTGATGATATCGTCCTGCTAATGCACGATGGTTTTATATCTAAGCGATCATTGGATGCAAAGTTAATTGAGCGCAAGGTTTTGGAGGAAACAGGTTATTGCTTGGAGCTATCAGGAGAAGTAATAACAATACCGCCAGACTACGCCTTATAAACCCCTTTTTTCCAAAACATTAAATACACGTAACACATTGTTATTATTCTGGTTTATAGTTGTTTTTAAGTACTATGCGCAAGTTAATACCTGCCTCCTTTCCTGTTCCCTCCCCCCTTTATCCCTATATATTGGTTCCATATGTGCGAACGCGCTACGCGGGCCAAAAAACATAGAGCTATCTTATGAGTTCTAGGCAAATACATTGAAACACCAAACACGCTCAAAATTGAGAGAGTATATTGGTAAGTAGACAAGCTTCGTCTGCCGGGTTTATGAGCAAAATAAAATGAAAACCGATACAGCGCTCTCCCCTGCTCTCCAACAATCCAAATTTGACGATATGCCTCCACTTGCCATACAATGAGTAAATATATAAACACTCATATACATAATTACACAAATATAAGCTGAGGATAAGCTATGGCAAAGGTTCTGGCAGTACTCAATCAAAAAGGTGGTAGCGGCAAAACTACCATTTCGGTCAATCTCGCCCAGGCATTACAGCGAGATAATCAAAAGGTGTTACTGGTCGATAGCGACCCGCAAGGCAGCGCCCGCGACTGGAATGAAGAAAACGGCGGGGAAATCCTGCCCGTTGTCGGACTGGATCGTGAAACGCTGCCAAAGGATTTAGAGGCTGTTCGGACCGGTTATGATTGGATTGTCATCGATGGCGCTCCCCAGATCACCAAACTGGCAGCGGCAGCAATCAAGGCGGCGGATATTGTGTTAATTCCCTGTCAGCCCTCCCCTTACGATATTTGGGCCTGTTCTGATCTGGTTGATGTCATAACGGCACGTCAGGATGTGACGGGCGGTAAGCCAAAGGCTGCCTTTTTAATATCTCGCTCCATCAAAAATACGAAGCTGTCTGGTGAAATCAGCGAAGCTCTGAACGGTTACGGCCTCCCCGTCTTTAATCACGGTACAACCCAACGAGTTGCTTACCCCACTACAGCCAGCGAGGGCCAGACGGTGTTTGTAGACCCGAATTCTCCTGCCGCCGGTGAGGTCAACGATATTAAAAATGAATTGATCGATTTTATAGGAGAGTAATGCCGTGGCATTGGAAATCAAGAAGAAACGAGCCAGTGAAGTTAGTAGCGGTAAGTCAGAAGCCATCAAGGAGGTCACCAAAGAGCCTCAAAAGCGGCTGAATGTGATGGTAGACGCCAGCAAATACAAGGCTCTTAAAGCCAAAGCTAACGATGACGACACCAATATCAGCGCTCTGGTGAATAAATGGGTAAATGAGTATTTGAGTAAATAAGTATTTATATAAAACCCTCGAGCTTGAACGAGGAGTAAAAGAAAATAATTTGAAAGTATATCGCCAGGTGATATACTTGGGGGTGTGGATTTGGATCATGGGATAGAAACCTTGCTCGCTCAAGACGGCACAGTCATAGCCGTTGATACCGAAAAAGGTTATTGGATCAAAATTAATGCCCACGAAGTCGAACCTTCGAAGGAAAGACCTCACGGCATTAAATACGAAATGTCGTTACACGACGAAGAGGGTGAAAGGCTGCTGGGCTTTGATAATGCTCACGCCATTAAGGATGAAAGAAGAGGGCAGTACTCAACACATCGTAAGATGACAAAATGGGATCACAAGCATAAATTAAGAGACATTGCGGTGGTCATCCCTTACGAATATGTGAGTGCTGAGCAACTACTAGAGGACTTTTGGGCTGCTGTAGACGAAGCGTTAAACCTGGAAGGCTTGTGAGGGTAGTAATATGCGAACGTTGATTATAGGTGTTGCATCACTGGATTATATCCGTCAGCGCACTATCGATATTGCAGCCGGGCGAATTGTGCCTAAAAAAACAGACCCTAAAATCTGGTTCACTTCCCTGGAGTCACTAGGCCGGATACTCAACGACAATAACAGGGCTATGCTGGATGCGATCCGAGAACATCATCCGGCAACAGTATCAGAGCTTGCCAGGCTGATAGGAAGAGAGCAGGGCAATGTATCACGGACACTGTCCAAAATGGTTGAGTTTCATATGGTCGAGCTTGTCGATAATGGCGCAAGTAAGATGCCTGTGGTTGACTGGGACGAGATCAACATCAAAACCCAACACGCGCTAGCGGCATAGTATAAACACTCATTTGAGTAAATGTGTGTTTATATGATTACTCACTATTGCTAGCAAATAGAGGCCCTAGGGATTTTCCCTCCAGAAACGACATTTGAGCTGTAACGCATTGATTTTTATCTGACAAACTCTGAAAAACGTAAAATTTTATATCCTTCTGGAGGCCACGGTCGGCGGGGGATGCATAGGATTATATCTTTTCTGGAAGGGGAAATTCCTAGGAATCCATATTGAGGATTCTACTATTAGTCCACTTTTAGGTGGCGCTACTATGGCTCTGCATAGAGGATTCTACTATTGGTCCACTTTTAGATGGCGCTGCTATGGCCCTGCATCGAGAATTCTACTATTAGTCCACTTTTAGATGGTGTTACTGCCGCCCCGCATTGAAGATTCTACTATTGGTCCACTTTTAATTCACAAGGGCTATTGGAGTGACAGCGAGAGCTGGCTTGATTCGAACACAAAGAACCTCAGCTTATTGATCCGTTTTCCATCCTTGCCAGCCACTTCCCAATCGACTTTGAGTGATGTGTTTTTGTTGATCTGGTTTAGGGATTGTAAAATCACTTTCTTTTTCAGGTCAATCCAGCGGCCGTAGCAATCTTGGATCTCTAGTATGTTTTTAAACTCATCGACACTGACTTCCCATATCCCCTCTTGTGTTTTTTGATCGATGACCATCTGTAGAATCTCGAACATTCGTATGGAGTGCTGTGTTCGCAGCTGGGTTGCTTGCTCAAGCCGATATATTGAGCGCTCTGTGACGATATCGCGTATGTGCCTGGATATGATGTCTGAGAATTTTAGGGTTACTTTCCCTGAATCATAGACAGCCTGTTCCTGGAGCCATCGCACCTGACGTTTCACGCCGTCTTCGTTCATTCGTATGGATCGGTCGTACAGCTTGTGGCTGGATTGCCCCAACGCTTTATAAGCGGTTCCCATTTTGACTTTGTACAGATTGGCGTACTCATTAACACTTAGGCTGATTTCAATAGCGCTGTTATCCATCGGCGTCTTTTTCCGTTGAGCCTTTTCTATAGACGCTAGAATTAGCCGCTGTTCTTCAACGGTTAGTGTGTAGCTGGCCATTATTAAAGCGTTATCCTTCATCACCAGCTTTTCGGTGGTGATTTCCTGTGTCGCTCCTGTTTGTTTAATCGCTTTTTTGGCCACCAGTATCCTCCCCTCGATATGCCTTTCCTTAATAGTATCTATACAATCTACTATCAGTCCACTTTTAATTCTACTATCAGTCCACTTTTAGGGTCATCTAATGACCTTTTATTTGAGTTTTCTACTATCGGTCCACTTTTAAATGCATATTGTGAAAATACTTCTCACATCAGTCCACTTTTAAGCATTAATTTCTTGATCACTAGCCATTATGCGTTAAATTACCGATTGATCTGAGAGTGTGGTTAGGGATTAAGGGGTTTGTGCTGATAGTGGATTCAGAGCGAAGGTATATACCTAGAGTTAATACAGGCGGCAATTACTGCGGTCATAGTCCAGATACTCCCCGGTTTACCCTGGCAAAACCTGCACCGATAGGAAAAGGCGGCCTACCTCGAACCATCACACTGTTGATGGAGCGGATTACCCAATACTATGACTCTCCCACGCTAAAACTCCCCAGCTTGAATTTGGCCAACGGCAGTGAGCGCCAGCAACGCAGCGAGCGGCGTGAAGCGTGTATTTGCATGCTGGCAGCGCTGTTAAAACATACCGATCTGACAAGTCTGCGTGTAGGCATTCCATCAGCAGAGGGCTTTATCGGGTTAACGATGGATGTCTTGGCAGCACAAACAGGCATAACCTTGCGGCGCTGCGAAAGGGCGGTAAAGGATCTTAAAGCGGCCGGCATATTAACGGTATCGCAACCAAGACAACTGAAAGAAGATGGCACCTGGAAAGGCTTGGCAGCGGTGAGGGCGATATCCAAACACCTGTTTGGTGCATTCGGTTTAAAGCAGATGCTGGAGATTGAGCGTAAAAAAGCGAGCAAGCGATTAAAGCAACAAGCCAAGCAATGGAGAGAGGAGGGCAAGCCGGTTACTCAGACCGACAAAGAGCGATTTTCCATTTTTATGGGGGCGATAAACAATAAGCTGGATAAAAAGCCGAAAAAGGATGCTCGACCGCAGGCCCCACCTGGCGTTGATAACTTTGAGTATCAGCGTGCGCTATTACTCAAAACCGCTGAACTCATAGAACAACATCCAGAGTGGAATCGCGAGAGACTTTACAGAGAAGCCGCCAAGCAGCTACAAGGACGGTTGCAGGCATAGCTGCACAACCCCCCAGAAAACACCGCTATCGCGCTCCGCAAGCCCCTATAACTCCCTTTGACCATCTTAAAACAAACCCCTTTGCCACCTGCCTGCCGTGATTGCCTGCAATCGTGAAAACACTGATTTTTAAGTGTCGGCTTCTTTAGCCATTAAGTGGCGCTCATTATTATCAGATAGTTATTATAAATCAGTTATAGGGGCACCCAAACAGCAGGTGCACCTATAAAGAATGCCTCGACAAGTCGAGAAAAGCTTTTTTTAGGGGCTCATTGCCGCCCCTCTTGCTCCACTAATGGCCTGGTTTTAGCTTCTTATTCAAATTCACTTCATCCTGGATAGCCCATCACCCCTATCTACGTTCATACCACCAGACCATTAGCTACGCAATTCACCCGCTAGGATACAAACCACAAAGTAATCTTTGGTTCGGTGGGACTGCAAGCTTTTTGACCATTGAAATGCTACAGTGATTGGGCGGTACAGCGGGGACGCGATGGCCGCCCACGAAGTTGTAAAACTTCGTCCACACGCCTAACTGGCGGATGAAATATTCCCCTGGGCGTGTGGTCTTCTTAAGAATGGCTGCTCTGAATTGATTGATAACTGACCTGATAACACATTAATGTGGGTTTGAGATATCTCTTACACGCACTGCTGCAGTTCTCGCATAGCCGGACATTTTTTTCCTGCCATAATTGATTCCATGCAAAGGAGAGCAATGACTCTACGGAACAGAGTCAGCAAGGATGAGACAGGGTAGTGTTAAAGAACCGAGCAGACAGCTCGGTTTTTTTATGCCTGCTATTTCTGCTCGTTTGATTCAGTCAGTTGCTCACGAAGGGTTTTTAGTGACAGCAAATAGTCAGCTTGATCTTGCCGTCGAACAGGGTAGATATTCATACCGTCACAACAACCTGCTGCATCTTTTTCAAACGCTACCCGGTGGTCATAACAAAAAAATCCCCACGTATCGCTGTAAACCTGATCCCTTGCAATATTACAGACAGCGCTGACTGTTTTCTCATCATCTGCGATGAAAATGGGATCATCAAGACCTTTTCCGAGCAGATAGACCAGAGTGTCAGCGTGTGCTCGCTGATCATTGTTCAGTTGTCTGTAAGTTAAAGCGGCCATTTTTTCCATTCTTTAGATTGTTAATTCTGGGCGGGGTTAATCCCAATGCTTTAGCGGTTTCTTTTTGACGCAAGCCTTTATCCTCAATGATGTCATGAATGACTATGGCTGTCCGCTAGTTGTGTTGTTGATTGATACATCTTTCAGACCGTGACGTTCTTTCTCGGCGTAGTGTGGTCAAACGGTGGTTGAGTGTGGATAGGCTTGTGGTCCACTTCGTTGACAGCGCTTTTTGCTGTCCCCACGTTGTCCATGAGCCTATCCATACGTCCCGAAGGGCATCCACGGTTTGTCCACACGGAGTCCGACGGCAATAAACAAGGATGACAATTCGTAATTATTTTTCCTACTGTGTTACTCGTGGCTGGTTGATAAATAGCCTGTCATTCCGTAACGCCTTCTTGCTCTCTGAGCTTATGCGCTTCGCAAAATTCCAGCTGATTGGGGTGGGGCACCGTCATTCTGAAGTAATCGCAACGCACCAGGTACCAGCTGTCGACCTCGCTGTTCAACGCCGCGCCTCGGGGCAGTTCATCGCCGTCGACGAATTGCTTTGACCAGCCAATCAGGGTCGAGGATTGGCAACTGCCGCAGAGGTGATTGGCCCGAATAATATAGGGAACGCCTGTGTCGTTGAGGGGGTTTTTCGCCATACGAGTCCGTCCGTTTTGGCGGTCAACACCGCCGGGGTTGAGGGTGGTTTTGCAGCGTCACTGCAGCATTCGCGTAGCGTAATAGTTGTAGTGACGCTGCGATAGCCGCGCTTATAAACAGTGCCTTTAGGCAACATACTTGAATTCTAACCGAATTCTGTGTTAATTTGAAAGTTCTTAAACGCGCATTTGTGTGATGTGTGGGGTGGCGTCTCCCACCGACTAAAAACAGAGACGTATGTCGGGCTCCGACATGAAAGGAGCGTGGTCAGACCTAAGACCGTAAAAGAGGTGTCCCGTCACCGCCGAAGACACAAACAACGGCGACCCAATAGGGGCATACATCACCCTGTTGGGTGTAGGAATGCCCCTTTCATTAACCCAATTAATGCAAAGGAGGATAAAAGGATGATTAAGAAACGATGTATCGTGGCTGTCTGGCACGTTAAAACAGGACGACACTCAGCAGGGAAAAAAGCGCATCCCACTTGAGTTTTGAATGACGACAGAGCAAGGCGTCCACTGGTTTTCAACGAAAACGAACACGCTGACTTTACTTTGAGTCTTTCCCGAACTGCGCTATTTGGCTTTTGGTGTGCTTGCCACACAGGTTAACGGTTACGACCGTTTGCTTTAGCCAAAACACTTACCATAACTTTTTGAATCGTTCGGGACCGTCGTGCAACACTGAATACAGTGCACTGTTTAAAATTGCCACTGTTGCAACAGTCAACTGCACTGTCGCAACGCTTATACAGCGATCTGCGCAGTACATAAAACAGACAACGGATGGTTTGGATTGAGTAAAAAACTGACCTACGACTTACGCATGTTAAGCCGTCGTAACAAGGACGGCAGCATGGCGACTCAGGCCAATCGAACCCGCATCCTGGAACAGATGGGTAATCAGCTCCATGAAATGGGCTACCGTCACATGCGGGGGAATTCGTTAAAGGAAAAACACGTCAAAGCCATGGTGGATCGCTGGCAGGGGGAAGGGCTGTCAGCAGGCACCATGAAAAACCGTATGGCCACCTTGCGTTGGTGGGCTGAAAAGGTCGGTAAGCGCAATGTGATTGCGCGGGACAATGCCGTGTACGGCATTGCAGAGCGGCAATACGTGGCGCAAGAATCCCGCGCTAAACAGTTAGAAGCGGATCAATTACGCCAAATCAGTGACCCTCACTTACGAATGTCGTTAGAATTGCAGCGCGAGTTCGGCCTGCGCCGCGAAGAATCCATGAAGTTTATCCCCAGCTACGCTGATAAGGGCGATCGCCTTTGTTTAAAAGCGAGTTGGACCAAGGGCGGTCGCGCACGGGAAATTCCCGTGCGCACGCCATCGCAACGCGATGTGCTGGATCGAGCCCACAAGATCGCGGGTCGCGGCTCCCTGATCCCTCCGGATCGCAAGTACGTGCAACAGTTGCGGTTGTATGAAAAACATACCGCATCGGCGGGCTTATCGAAGTTGCATGGCTTGCGTCACGAATACGCCCAGCGGCGTTATCTGGAATTGACCGGGTGGTTATCACCGGTGGCCGGGGGGCCGTCGGCGAAGGAATTGACGCCCGAGCAAAAGAGTCGGGATCGTGAGGTGCGTTTGTTGATCTCTGAGGAGTTGGGGCACAGTCGCGAACAAATCAGCACAGTGTATTTAGGTCGCTAGTCGATCGGTAGGAAAGATAAATCAGTCAATCATGACAAGGAAGAGGGTAGGGATGGCCTATTGTGTGTACGGCGTGCTTTTTTTAGCACCACTAATGGCATTGTACGGTTTTCGCGGTGAGACGTTTCATTGGTGGCGAATACCGTGGGTGTATTTGGGGGTGCTGTTGGTGTGGTGGGTGTGTCTGCCGCCAATGGATCTGGCATCACTCACGTTTTTCGCGACGTTTGGGACGGTTAGTGTTGCCACGGTCGTGGGATTTATCGGGGAACCCTTTCATACCCGGCGTTTTACCGAAGACTATGCCCCGGTTGAGTTGTCTTATCTGTTTCGCTCCTGGTCCAGCACTGTGGTGTGTATTGCGGTGGTGTTGGGTGCGTTGGTTTGTGCGTATCCGCTGATCGTGGCCACGGTGGCGCATTTTGTGAAACAAATACTGGGTCCTGTGCTTATTTTTATCATGGTGGCGGTGGTCTTCTATGTGTTTTTTTACAGAGACAAACCGGCGGTGGTCAAAGACAGCATCGATCATTTGGCGACAGACAAGGGGCAAGCCGCTGCGTTTTGTGTTGCGAATCACGGGGTGGGTGTGTTGGCGGGGGATACAATTACCTCAACAACCAAATTGCAGCCATGGAATGGTTGATCAGCACTCATCTATCTGAGTTTTTTCGGTGAAAAATTCGAACAGAAAATCCTCTGTTTTTTTATCCTTGGCCTTATCGGCTCACTCACCAGAATAGACTTTGGTGGTATTGCCGTTGCATTAATTCGAGTGAAAACCCCAAACACCAACTGCGGTATTTCTCTATTCACTTGTTTTGATCTGGCATAAAGATCTCAATGTAAAACTCCCGTATGTTGCCTCAGCTGCTTTGTTAGCGGTTATAAATGGAATGCATCGCATTTTTTTTGCGATTGCTTGTAGTTACTGACACCTTTGGAATAAAGGCTTAATAATAATGGAGAGATCTATGCAATACCCTAAACACTACCGTTACATATTTTCAGTTTTTTTGTTGCTGATATTTTCAGTTAAAGCATTTGCGCTAACTTATCCTCACAGGGATATTGCGGATATTGCGGACGATGCCAATACAGTTATTGAAGGCACTGTTAGTTTGATTGAAACCGGTATAGATAATGGAGAACTGCACACATTCATCACTTTTAACGACCTTATCATACACCGTGGTTTGATTGAGAGCGATGAGTACATTTTGAAAGTCCCTGGTGGTTCTTATCGAGGCGTGGTTCGAAAAACTGGGATGGTGCCTAACGTCGATGAAGGCGACAGGTTGATTTTATTTTTACAGAGTGAACACGATAACACACCAATTGTTGGTGGGACAGCAGGTGTATTTCGCGTTGCTACAGAACAAGACCCAAAGCCGTACATGGTGACACCAGACGGCGATCCAGTTGACACAAACGCGATGCCTATTAAAGAGTCTTACGAGGACGAAGGCGCTTTTGCGATGGTTGATGATAAAGGAAAACATACCGTTTTAAAACGTACTGATGAGGAAAACAATGATTTGTCTGCAAGACTGTATTATGCAGATCTGGTCGCTAAAATATCCCATCACGATTATAAAAAAGCAAGCGGGAAAGCCACATCTGCTATTAAACCTGATTCCTTGACTCGGCGTTACGCAAATATTAGAAACCTTAAAACTAAGAAAGACTGGCAAGCTGAATTGCTTGATAACACTAGTGACGAGGATTTCCAAAACAAATTGGCTCGACTTATAGAATGGCAGGGGTTACCAAAAAGTGCTACGGCATCACTGATGAAAACAGTTAATCCCAAAGCCAAAGCTTCCCGTTTATCTGCTCTGGACGAGGTAGACGAAATGATAAAGAAAGATCGTAGCAAAGAGAAGGTAAAACAAAGGCTCGAATCATTACGCAAAAATGGAAAAATCGTAGCTGATGGGATCTCTACACCTGCGAAAATGAATAGTGACCAAGGAGCAGTACAATGAATTTTTTAACAAAGTCAGTTTTAGTAGTTCTCCTTTCTCTATTCACTGCATATGCCAACGCTTATTCGTGGTTATACGAATGCGATGGTGATCCTATCGTCCATAAGAATGATCATATGTCGTTAGGGTTGAGCCCGGTTAGTTTTCCCGTTGACGGGTATTGGTGGAACGATATAAAAATGATTGAAGCTATCTTCAATGCAGGCCCATCACAAGCATGGCTATCTACATATAGCGGTTCAGGTGATGAGTACGCCCGCTTTACATATTCCACTAGCAGTCTCGTTGGGTGGGCCGATACTAGTTACGAATGCTATTGGTGGGATGGATGGAATAGTGACATAACAGACGTAACTATCAGCATGAACTCACGATATGCGTGGACTGGTGGCGCGAAGTTTTATGCTTGGGCCTATGACCCTAGTGACACTGGTGCCTATGATTTTGGCACATCGTTCCTTCATGAACTTTTACACGGTTTTGGACTCGACCACGAAAACCGAGTACTTTCCACAATGAATGCTAATTTTCCGTTTGGTGGTCGTTTAGGTTTTATGCCCCATCCTCTTGCAGAAGACATAAAGGGGTTAGTAGGACTATACGGTACAAGTAAAACTCAAAACAATATCTCCCTAACAACTCAGTATGTTGTTACACCGGCGCCATGTTACAATTGCAGTGGCCTAAGTGTTGCCAAGTTAAACGCGAAGTATTTTGGCAATATGCCTAAAGGAAGCAGTTTCGCGATTAGTGTGGGTTATCAGAACACGGGAAACACAACACTACCTTCTGGGATTAAGGTGCGCCCCTATTTTTGCCCATCTTGGGACTCTGGCCCATTCGACTGCACACCCTCCAGTCAATACAGCTATAACACAAGTTCATTAGCACCTTACAGTCGCTCGAATAAATATACATACCAGTTATCGCACCAAAGCAGTTTAGGTACTGGTAGAGAATTCATAATGCTGTGGGTCGATCCTTTCGATTCACGAATGGGTGACCCTACAGAGGGTATAGTGACTGGAGAGCCTATTATCTATGATATGGATAACTGGGTAATTGTCGGTTACGCTGATTTTTACTAGAACTTTTTTTTAACTTCCAACTAGCAATATACACGGGGGCCTGTCCCCCGTGTTCTGGATTTATCATCCAAACGTAAGCGCTCAAGCGCTTGCAATATCTCAATACTCTGTCTTTAGCTCTTGCATTCCAACTTACACATGGATACAATTCCATCTGAGTGTGCATCATATGATGCACACCAAATATGAGGGAATTGTCATTTCAACGAACATACAGACAATAATGTTCCGTGTTTTTAGGCCGTTAGCTCGCATAATGTTACGCCAGCGTATGACGGCAGCTGATGCCGGACTACAGCTAAAACAGGCTTTTATAAAAGCGGCGGAAAATGAAATTGCTAAAACTGGTGAAAATCCCACTAATGCTCGAATCGCTATCATTACCGGGCTAGACCGCAATGAAGTTTCCCGTTTGCGTCGGGGTGTTGACCGTGTAGGTGACAGTCTTGATGAGAGTCACTATGTCAATACACTTGATCGTGCCGCAAAAGTCATAACCAACTGGCCACGCGATAATAACGGCAAACCGCATGTACTCTGCTACAAAGGCGAAAACAGTTTTTGTGAGCTAGTCAAAGAGCACAGTGGGGGAATCCCCGCGCCTAGCATGCTGATAGAGCTTGAGCGTAACAAAGTTGCCACGCAATTAGAAAACAAGGATGTCAGGTTGCTTCGTGAAACTTTTATCCCTCAGCATGCTGTCGATAAATTAGATATTGCAAGCCTGCATCTTGAACGCCTGCTTTCCACTGTTGACCACAATACTAGAACCGATCAGCGCGATACATATTTGCAATTGGAGTTACGCTTTGACCGGCTGAATGATGAATTGGTTAAGGTTTTCTCTCAACTGAGTAAAGAGGAAGGCAAAATCATCCTTCAAAAATGGGCTGCTGATCTGGAAAGCTTAAGACAGGAACGAGCGGATCTGCCAGAGGGGTCGAGTAATAGAGCCACTGGTATTGGCCTGTATTTTTTCGACGGAATGTTTGACGATGAAAAATAAAACAAGAGAGCACACTCACATGACGCTAATTACACGATTATTTTTACTTGGGGCCTATACTTTTATTCTTAGCGCTTGTGGCGGAGGAGGAGGGGGTCCAACTATTAGCGGCACGGGCGGTTGTCCACAAACTCCATTATTTCTACTTGGCCAAGTATCATCTTACGATGTACAAACATCGTCAGAACCCCCAACAACCGTAACTTTTACTGTAAGTTCTATAGGGCCGCTTGGTACTGATATCGATGTTCAATACGGACTTGATGCGACTAATAACCCGGTGACTATTACTTATACCGAGTGTGAATTGTCTCTTTCCCGTGAACTAGAATGGTATGAACAATTAGTATTATTTACTTTCGAGACATTATACCCGCTTCCTGCAGGTGGATCTGATAACGGAAATGACACAACCGTCATTCCGCAAGATGACCGGATGAATAGTACATGCACAGAAATCGAATATACCGAAAATGGCCTCAACATACCTGCGGTACGTTGTACGAGAGAACAGTTTAGCGATAATGTGGCTACCAATGACACAAGGGTCACGGCTTATCTCCAGGGACACGACTATATCATCGGTGAAGACTTGCTATTTTATGAGCGTCTAGACGATGGAGCGCTAACCTATCGTGTGACCTATGTTCCAAACGATGGGTAGTGACCGGGTAGCTGCGATAACCGCCAACTTTTTGGGTAGGTGAATTTCTTACAGAAAGTTACGGTTTGAGGTGGATGTGCGCAGCAGGCTATCACTCTACAAACCCCCGCACATTAGCCTCCTCAGATCATTTTTCGCGGGTAAAGTATCGCAATATTTGCGTAGGTGCGCGTGCATTTTTCCCATCTAACATCGTTCCGCAACAGCTCGCCTTATGGGGTAATGAGCGCACACGCTCATTGTGACGAGAGCTTGAATAATAGACACTCAATACACGTCCCGGCTTAACCTTGCTGTATTCAAGGAAGGGGTTTCCTAAAATGATCAGGCGCCACCTTAGTCAAGAACAAACCATTGAGCTGATTTCAGAAATCGCCAGTGAATACAAACGCTCAACCCATCATAATGAGTCCAACCTAAAAATTACACTAGATGAACTGGATCGCCTTATTGTCAAATCCCCTGGTCCTCAAACAATGGAAATCATTCACATCCTCAAGGCGGGTTTGAAGCAGGCCTTGTTATTTGACGATATTGCAAAGTCTATACGATCAAACAAGCAATCGGCTATCTAAGCCGTTTCGTCATGATAGGAGATAAGGGAAAATAGAGAACGTGATAAGAAGCAAATTACAGACATTCAAGTGATTTGTTTAAGGTTGCCCTGGTAACACCGAAGTGTTTAGCGACTTCTGTTTTAGTGATGCTCAGATCTGAAAGCATGGCACTGGCTTTTTTAGCTTGGGCTTTCGTAAGCTTTCGTGGTCTACCACCGTTCCTGCCCCTGGCGCGAGCGGCGGCCAGACCTGCGCGAGTGCGTTCTTGTATCAATGTTCGTTCGAATTCAGCTAAACCAGCAAAGATATGAAAAACAAGTTTTCCCCCTGCGCTGGTAGTATCGATGGTTTCCGTTAGTGATTTGAAGCCTACGCCCCTCCCCTCCAACTCGGTAATAATTTCTACCAGGTCTTTTAAACTTCTGCCCAACCGATCAAGCCGCCATACAATTAGAGTATCCCCTTCACGTACTGTATCTAGGCACTTGGCCAGTTCAGGGCGTTCTCTCGATGCCCCGGAGCCTGCTTCTTGATAGACACGTTCACAACCAGAAGCTTCAAGAGCGTCTAGCTGTAGAGCTGTGTCCTGTTCACTGGTTGAAACCCGCGCATACCCTATGACCATAAAACGTACCTTTTCTATACGTTGATTATTATACGGGTTTTTATACAGAAAACTCGCTGTTTCGCGTGCGAAATTGGCAGGGTATTAGGTTGTATAGAAAACGGTGGTTTTTTGGTGGTGTGTTTAGGTTGCTCGGCCAGTCGGGATACTACCTACCCCACCATTTAATCGAAATCCTATAGGCCATCCCCTCGTTGTTTTGTGAATAGAGACTGATAGATTACTAGTAGCGCGACCAATAGTTGACACTGAGAAAATATCCAGTAGAATGTCAATTCTCCACAAGATATGGTGTTGAGCGCTATTTATAGGTACAAGATATGGCTGGCAAGAAAAAAAATGATACTGTTGTTTATGAATTGAAAAAAGGGAATAAGATTCTTTATGTTGGAACGACTAACGATCCAGAGCGAAGGGAGCAGGAGCATAAGAAAACAGGTAAAAACTTCGGGCACATGAATGTGATAACTAGAAAAATGTCAGAAGACGGAGCCAAGAATAAGGAGTCTGATAGACTTGCAACTTACCGTAAAAACAACGGAAGAAACCCGAAATACAATAAAGACTCAGATGGCTAAGTAATCCAAGGCTAACAGTGGCATAAAGGGCAGTATATTGGGGATAAAAGACAAATATGTGCCGGATAGCTTTATTGTCCGATTGCGGGGCAGGCATGGCGTCCATGGTTTTTCGAAGCTAACAAATGAGGTACAAGCCAAATTAGCAATTTACATTTTTCATGCTGGATCAGCTAGGCGAAGACATAAGCTAGTTGACGAATATTCATGTTTTACTTACCAGGAGCTAAATAAGGATTTTGGCAGAGGTGGATTTAAAAGAATAAATGACAAGCTAAAATTATTTGAAGTAACTCCTAATTGGTGGAAAAGCAAAGGGGCTACAAAGGGCTACAAATTGACGCAGCAGGTATTAGATATACGAGAATCTTACCTAAAGCCAAAGCTAGGAAAACTTACAAACCTAATCGCAGCTAATGGGAAGTTTATTAGAACGACCCCAAAGCCCATTAGCTCGAAAGACAATGAAGGCATAACAGCTACTGCTTGGGCAAAAGCAAAACCACTAAATAAAATACCCGTAGATATTGTTTGGCTAAAACGGACACACGCTCTCTTAGACAAACAACCTGAAAAAATATTATCTGAAGATCTGTTTTCGCAGGCCAAGCATGCTGATACAGCATATTTAAAAACTACAGTGGGGACACT
>PIVM01000773.1 GCA_003353945.1 Gammaproteobacteria bacterium | reverse complement strand
AGGTTCGTTGAACTTTATTAAGCTATCTCTGATCGATGATAATCTAGCCCATAGCTGGTCAGGGTGTTCTCCTTGCTCCAGTTGGGCTGTATCCCACCTGCTGAGTAGTTGTTCTACTTTTAAGTCTTCGGAACTTCTTTCAAAGTGGTTGATTAGCTCCGCCCAGGCTCTTACTTCGTCTTTGCTGTGTCGGAGTCTGTCTATTACTATAGACTGCTGCACTCCTACTGCATCTATCAGGGATGCAAGCCGCTGAGATTGCCTTGTTGCATGTATATTTTCTTTTGATCCCTCTTCAGCCGTGATGGGCCATTCTTTCTTCCTTTCTGCAACCTCCTGCCCGAGGGCCACTGCCTCACCTACACCATACAGGTATGCAGCTGCCTCAAACTTTTGTTTGAATTTATCCCAGTTCCCTTGCCAGGGAATTGTTCGAATGGGGGCGGACTCTCCAGTCCCTGATGATTGGAAAGCGTCCCCAGCTTCCATATTTGAATTCTCTATGTAGTGTTTCTCACTCACAGGCCTCTACTCGAATTCCCAACCCTTATCACACTGTTACAGCGTATGATAGAGTAACTAGTCGATATCTTTGCTGACAAGACTATTTTATTTATATTTATTGTAGAGTGATTAAATTATTCTATCTTACTTATCTATGAAAAATAGCGAACATGCGTGCAACCGCCGTTTCTGGAACGTTGTAACTGTTTCTGGAACCATAACCATTTTACCCAAAGAACGTTCTAATGTTTCTGGAACTGCAACCATTATCCCCAATCTGCTTGTCCCAATCACAACATTGAATCGTCACGTGACGGCGTTAGCACCCCCCAACGGTGCGTAATTGATTGATTGTTACCCTCGGGATAACACATTCCAAATCATTAAATCGTCACATA
>PIVM01000272.1 GCA_003353945.1 Gammaproteobacteria bacterium | reverse complement strand
ATATCCTACTCAATATGAAACATCTTGCACTCGTCCCTCTCATTGGTGGCATGGCCATTGGTGCTGAGGACATACTTGGAACTCCTCCTGAGGCGATTGTTTCGTACTCAGCATTTGATCTCAATGAGGGGTTCCTATTGAATTGGTACGAGCAACGAGGGCTAAGTATTCCTCGTTACCGTATTGACACAGGGGAGGCTGACACTGTCACGTTTAAGAACGTTGATGTTGTCACCTCCCTTTGTCCGTGTAGCGGTTTGACATCGGCACATAGTAGCTCCGGAGCCGGATGTGAAGCTAACACCTGGATGCTTAAGTCTACGGACTGGATCCTGGAAAAAGCCAGACCTCGCGTGTTGCTTGGTGAAAATGCATCAAGACTTTATACAGACTTTGGTCAGCCAGTGGCCGCTACAATGCGCTTGATTGCAGAGAAGCACGGGTATGTAATGACCTTGGTAAAGACCGACACACGGCACCACGGGCTCCCTCAGAATAGGCTGAGGGCCTTCTTTATGCTATTCCGTAAAGATCAGTTACCAGAGAACAAAATCCCTTTGATTGCAACAGGCAAAGAGCACTACACACCATACGATGGCACCTGGGTTGAGTTCATTGATTCTTTTGACCAAGATGTTGACGAGCCACTTATGTCATTTGCGGAAGATCCTATGATAGACTTCCTTGAGAGCGAAAACAAAAATTGGCAAAATTACTATTGGAAGGCAGGTCAACAAGAAAGGTTTGATGCTGGGATGGATGTCCCTAATGCCGCCGTTGACTCTTTGTATGCTCTTGGGTTGGTTGACAAATTCATCGAGACTCATAAAGATAGTGAAGAAAAGTTGGTGGAAAAAGCAGTGCGATATGCTATTCGTGCAAAAACAAAGTATGACGCTGGTCAAAACATCTGGCATAGCGGAGCTTGTGTTGCACCAAAACGCTACCATCCATCAGTAATGTTCCGCACAATGCAGACAATTATGCACCCGCAACGCCGGAGCACACTAACACCTCGTGAGTACATGCGCTTGATGGGTTTACCAGAAAGCATGGATGTTCCCAGAGCATACGTAAATGCCATTGCTCAAAATGTCCCCAGGTGCACCGCAGGTTGGGCGGTCAAAGCAGCAATAGATTCGCTATCCGGAGCATATGGTTATATTAGTGTAGAGGATTTTGAAGATGACACAGACCAAATCCTAAGACAATCATTTATCAACGGGGAGACTCGGCTCGGTATGAAATTTGGAAGCAAATTTGAAAAGTTTGGCTATGTGCATAGAGAGGTCGTAGGAGTATGACTTGTGCGCTAGTAACCTATAGAGATTATTTCACACCAATAAACAGACACAAAGGCACAAAAACGGAAAGTTTGCACCAGTACTTGATAGACTTGGCCGAGGCCCTTGACGAAGAGGTTAAGATCATAAACACATCTGAGCTTGCACGAGGAAAAGTAGACCTCGATAGTTTTGACTCAATTGTGATCTTTGAGCATCCTACATCCTCAATTCATGGACCTCTTGGTTTTACAACGCCTTCTATTGACGTCCATGTCTCCCAATTGCAAGCTATTTTGCAGTTCAAAAAGCAAGTGTGGTCTTGTAGAGTGGAGCATGAAAAGTGGGAAAAATGGTCGGCAACGATGCTAAAGCGAGCACTCAACCCCAGGACTTTAGACCTTCCGTGGCCTAACAAAAAAGAATTAGATTCGCTAGGAATCTTGGCGATGGAGGGAAATGTTACCGAGAAATATGAACAAGTCCGCCTCGCTCGCCGAGACTGGGCTATTGGTGACTCACATGCCACAATGCTTTGGAAGCCCGGCCGCACAGTCGAAGCTATCTTTGGCAAAACACTTTTCTCTGCTTTACGCGACGGTCTTGAAATCTACTCTCCTCCAGATCTTGAGAGAGCTCATTTTTGTTTTGGAAACATAGATTTGCGTCATCACATTCTTCGCTATCCTAACGCGGAGCAAATGGTGATGGAAATGGCAGAGGAGTATGTGAAGCAAGCTCGGTCTTTGGCCAAGGAAGTTAGCATCTGCTCTCTCTTACCGGAAATCAACCCTGAGCGCAAACTTAAAAAAGCGTATTGGCATAAGGGAACTCCCTCTTTTGGTTCACCCAAAGAGCGGTCAATTGTAGCGCAAATGTTTAGAGAAGCTCTGCGTAACTACTCCAAAGGAACCAATGTCACTATTATTGACCCGCCAGAATCCATAAAGGGAGACGAGTGGTTCAAAGAAGAGTGTCTAGAAACCAATGGGCTGCACCTTCGTACAGATTGTTACGAATGGTCTGCAGAGACAAAATGCCATAGACCCGAGTTTACTTTTTCTCCCGTTTCATAGAATAGAATAGTACAAACACAAACTTAGTAAATGAGTAAAGAAATTCGCATTGCCGTCGTAGGAGTGGGAAATTGTGCCAAGTCCCTAATTGAAGGCGTTCAATACTACCAGGATCTGCGGTCTGGTGATGAGGCTTCTGGTCTTGCATTTACCGACATTGGAGGTTACTTACCGCGCAATCTAAAATTTGTTGCCGCATGGGACGTCGATGCTCGCAAAGTATGGCGATCTTTGTCCGAAGCAATCTATGCACTTCCCAATTGTGCCATGGATATCATCCCGGATCATGACGTCTCGAGCGCTGTAGAGTTTGGCACTCAGGTACGCCAAGGTCCTCGTATGGACGGCGTGGCCGATTATATGCTGGACTTTCCAGAAACCGTTTCGTTTCGGCCCAAAGAAGATACCTCAAATGAAGATAACATCCGCGATGTTGTGCGCCATTTGAAAGAGCGCAAGGTTGACGTGATTCTCAACTACCTTCCTGTTGGGTCTCGAGAAGCTTCTAAGTTTTACTTTGATGCTGCGCTCGAGGCCGGCTGCCACATGGTGAACTGCATTCCAGTCTTCATCTCAGGTACTGAAGCAAAAGAGTGGGAGCAAAAGTTCATTGACAAGGGTCTCACGATCGTAGGCTCCGATATGAAATCTGCTTTTGGTGCTTCTCGCTTATCGCAAATCATTCAGGAGGCTATGTTGGACGCTGGCATTGATGTGACTCAACACATCCAGCTAAACATGGCTGCCATGAGCTCACAAGGCGACAATCGCCCATGCGGCCACACGGCTAACACCGATTTCCTAAACATGAGCGAGCAACACAGGCTCAAGGAAAAGCACATTTCAAAAGAGAATGTCATCCGTGGTCAGAACAAGATTCGTGGTAAGTCAATGGACAATCGCACTCTGTTCGCCGGTCCTTCGCTTACCGTTCACGCCATTGGCAATAATCCATCCGGCACCGACACCAAGGTTTGCAACATTGACATGGTTGCTCATGGTTTTGCAGGCGCTCGCTACTTCCTGACCGCTCGTCTCGAAGTACAAGATAGTCCAAACTCCGCTGGTGTAGTCATTGACGCAGTCCGTTTCTGCAAAGTGGCCTCTGAACTTGGAGTTGTCGGTTTTCTCCGTGGTCCTTCTGCTTACACTCAAAAGACTCCCCCTGTGCAACTTTCGCTTCAACAATCTTTAGACGAATGCCAAGCTCTTGCACGGCGTGAGATCACCGAGTACACCCGCCCTCAGCTAAAAGAGAACAAGCCACAAGCTGCTGAGTTGGATCATGGCTTCAATGATAGTGACCAAGACTAATGCACGAATACAAACAAGACCAAAAGTCCGG
>PIVM01000772.1 GCA_003353945.1 Gammaproteobacteria bacterium | reverse complement strand
TGGTGATTTGCCGCCCAGTTCCAGTGTTACTGGGGTTAGATTTTCAGCAGCGGCACGTAGAATGTGTTTGCCAACACTAGTAGCCCCCGTAAAGAGAATATGATCAAGCGGCAGGCTGGAAAAGCTTGCACCGACTTCGGGGCCGCCATTGAAACCACGCACTTCATCTTCGTTGAAGTACTTGATAAATAGCTCCTCAAGCAAACCACCTGTGGTCGGTGCAATTTCTGAGAATTTAAGCATCACTCGATTACCCGCAGCTAACATACCCATCATGGGACCCATGACAGTATTTACCGGGAAGTTCCATGTTCCAATATTACCAACAACACCTAATGGCTGATATTCCACACGCGCTTTGGCACCAAAAAGGTTTAGTGGGAAGTCAACCCTGCGTTTTTCACGCTTCATCCAGTCAGCGACACGTTTTTTGGCGTGTTTGCCTGCTTCCAGCGTCGCAAATATATCTGACATTTCACACTGATGACGCGATCGATGACCAAAGTCGTTAACCATGGCATCAATAAGCTGCTCCTTCTCATCCACCACAAGATCAATACAGCGTTCAATACGGTCAATACGTGTCTTCGCACTAACAGCCCCCTCTGCAAGGAAGGACTGACGTTGCACATCCAGCACGGTTAGCATGTTGGAGGCGTCATTCTCAGTGTGATTTTTTGTCATATTCTTCAACCCGTAACAGTCACATATTCGAAACGATGAGAAACATACTATTTTCTGTTAGCCTGAAAATTAAAAGGCAAAGTTATCTTCAGATATTTTCATCAGCGTATCAGCGCCAGCCAATGCAGCGTCAGCATGGGCCTTGGTCCGAGGCAGCAACCGCTGGAAGTAAAATCGTGCGGTGGTCAGCTTTGCTTGATAAAAAGCGTTGTCATTGC
>PIVM01000771.1 GCA_003353945.1 Gammaproteobacteria bacterium | reverse complement strand
CGAGATAGCTGTATTTTTTAATCAGTTCGATGGCTTCGTTCATTGTCATATGCTCAATAACATGAGCTAACAAAATCGTATCGAATCGTCCTGGTTTATCATATTCGTTGCCACTAAATTCATCGGTGGTAAAGGCAGTAAATCCCTGCTGTCGACAAAAAGACACTGAATCCGCATTATGGTCGATACCCACACCATTTCCATTGATATGGGCGAGAATACGCCCGATACCGCAGCCTATCTCAAAAACAAACCCTAGGTCCAATCGTTTTGAGTTCCACCGATAAGGAGCCTGAACATCGACGAGCTGTTTCCACCAGACATTTTTTAAATTCAACAGCCTATCTGTGTAGACGGTATTTTTGGTGGATTGAGAAGGGGGCATTGCTTTTCCAATTTATAAATATTTATTATATGAAAAACTAAGCAATAGTCACCGCAAGCTCTTACATCTCTGCTTTAGCTATGGCTATTGTCATACGATGCAAGGCCAGTATTCAGCACTATTATTGGTATCGTACCTTCTGATGGCTTGGGGAACCACTATATTTGGTAGTGTCAAATAAAGCCATGAGCAATTTCAGGCTCGATTATGGGATAATGTTTGATTTCCACGGCCCTTACTTCTCAAAAACCCATTTTCCCGTTTGGTGGGGTGGGGGCAAAGCTTGGCGATGGGAGGCATCATTGGATACATTAGAGCCGGTTTATGGTTTGCATGCAGTAAGCGCTTTGCTACAGCATCATGGCAAGCGTGTAAAACAACTGAAGTGTTTGCAGGGCCGTGCGGATAAGCGCCTGCAGGATCTGCTGGCCTTGACCGATACCTCGATACCTGTGCAATGGCTAACCAAGACTGAATTGGATGAGTTATGTGATGGTAATCATCAGGGGGTGATTGC
>PIVM01000271.1 GCA_003353945.1 Gammaproteobacteria bacterium | reverse complement strand
CATTTTTCAATATTATGCTTACATGTTTTACATAAAACATTTTTGTCATAACATCCCATTCTGGTATCAAAAAGACCACCAGATTTTGGTTCTCCATTTTTTTCATATAAATCAACTTGAGTGATTTCACAAACGGAATATTTTTTATGTTCTTCAGGATTTAATAATGTAAATTCAATTTTTTTAACTGGTTTAATAAAGGTATCCATAATTAATATAGTTTATAATTAGTGAGTTAATGTTAAATAAATAAATCAATTTTAAGTTTTTAAAAGTTAGTTAATGAATAATAAATGAATAATTAAAGAATAATCATAAATCAATTTTAATATTTTAATATATTAAATAAAAATATATTAAAAATAAGTCCATTTATAAAGATTGTTTTTAAAAAATTAAAACTTTCTTTTAGTTGAGAAAGTAATTTCTCTCTTTTTATATGCTTTTCCTAAATTAATTGTATTTAGTGTTTTAATGGTTTTATCTTTATTTTCCCAATATGGAACAAATGAACCATTCTTTAACATTTCTTTTGTATCATTAAAATGTTTATTATTAATATTACTGTTTGGTTTATAAAATAATAATCCTTGAGAACTATTATTTGATGAGGTAGTATCAGAAAAAATATAACGAAAATCAAAATATAATTTTTTAGTAGGATCATTTAAGATTTCTTCTTTATTCTGTAATTTACTTGATTCTAAAAAATCAGAAAACTTTTTAAAATTACAATTAGTTCCAGTAAAAACTAATTGAGTATTACTATCAAAATAAAAATTATAAATATCAAAGTTTTTAATAAATCTATCTAATGGAACTTTCTTTTGATTATTAGTTAAATGAAAAGTAATTCCTAAAAATGTTCTTTTAGATTTTTTATTAATTTCACTTCTTAATAATTTAGGCATTTGTTTAACAATTATTTTTAAATTATCTTTACCTAATAATTGTTCCCATTTTTTATTAGTAGACCAACTTTGAACTGTTCTTGATTTATCCATTTTATATGAAATACCAATTTTTTTACCAGATTCAAAAAATAACATAACATCTGGTTTTTTAGAATCACTTTCTTTATCTTTTTTAGTTCCAACTTGTTCTACTCTAATCATTTTATCACCAGTATTTACTTTAATACCTTTCTTTTTAAATAAGAATGAGGTTTCATCATCAATAACTAATCCCTGGAACTTTTTTAAACATTTAACAAAATTTCTTTCACCTGCTTCACCTGCTGCTAATTTAACTTTTTTCTTTTGTTCAATAAAGAAACCTTTATATTGAATAACATTATCATTGATAACATATTCTCTTTTTAAAATATTTTTAGTTTCTTCAATATCTTTAACTATAAATGTTTTATTTCTTTGTTTAATATCAATTGCTTTTATTTTTCTACCTAATCTACATATTAAAGTTTGTTTCTGTTTTGCCGCTACTGTTTTAAATGATTTTTGACAATATTTTAAAAACTTACTCATTGTTGAATGATTGTTATATAATTATAAGAGAAAATATTTTTTTACTTATAATATATTATTAATTCAATTTTAATCCAGAAAAAATTAAAAAAAATGATTATTTATATTTATTGTTCATCTTCACCTAACTCTTCATTAATATCTTCAACTTCCTCATTATCTTCAACTTGTTCTGTAAATCTATCTGGAAATATTTGTTTTAATGCTCCTCTCATCATCAATTCAATTACTTGAACATTAACTCCATTTCCTAATTGTTTCATAGCACTTGAATCATTTACAAACTTAAAACCAGGTTTTAATGATTGTAATCTTGCTCCTTCTTCAAATGTTAAATATCTTTTTTCTTTAATATAAATAGGCATTGGACCAGATTTTACTAATGTTGGGAATGTTGTTCCTTTTCTAATACGAACTCCTGACATTCTAAATTGACAATATTTAGAAGATAATGTATTTTCACTACCGTAATCTTCACCACCACTATATTCTAAGTATCTTTGTTGTAATGGTAATTCTAAGAATTGTGAATGATATTGAGTTAGAAATGTATCAATTAATTGTCTAAGACCCTCGTGGTTTTCATATAAAATATTCCATAAATCACATTTATTTTTAAATGTTTTACATAAAATAAGATTTCTTCTACCAGTATAATTTAATGATTCAGGCATAACATTTGAGTTTTTGTAATGTAAGAAGTCAATAAAGAAATGTTCTTGTTTAAAGTTTTTACTACATCTTTTATCTCCAGTTGCTTTCTTATAACATTCTTGTAATTCTTTATTATCAATCTCATCCCATTCTTTCATAGAAACAAACTTATCCCATAAATCTAATGATGTTGCTTTCATATTCTTTGTTGTAATTTTCTTTTGTAATTTTTTTAATTCTTTTTCATTCAATCCTTCAATTTCTTCAGTTGGATAATCAGATAATTTAGCATCTAATCTAAACTTAGGATGAACTGTTGAAATATTATCAAAGATTTTATAACCTTCATTTTCTTTTCTTCGTTGGACAATCATATTTTCAATGTCAGTTAAAACAACTCTTGATAAATCTTCGTTTGTTTTAATATCATCTCTTACTAAATCTTTTCTGATACCTAAAATTACAACTCTTTCTCTAACTTGTGGAATATTAACCTCATGAGGACTGATTACTCTATCAGTTACTAAATAACCTAAATCAGCTAATACATTATATATAAGATTATATGCTTGAACTTCTGCTCCATTCTTATCTTTATTTTTTAATGATTTTAAACCTTTTACATTTTCTAAACAGATAAACTTTGGTTTTACTTTTCTAATCATTTCAAAAATATAATGAATAATAGTTCCTCGTGCATCATCTAATCCCATTCTTTTACCAGCAACTGAGAAAGGTTGACAAGGAAAACCTGCGAATATAGCATCAAAAGGATGATGTTCATCTGTGTCAATAGTTGTTAAGTCATCATGAACTTCTAAATTATGGTTCATTTCATATACTTTTCTACAATTAACATCAACATCTGCTGCTAAAATAACTTGTGATTTTATTTCTTTAATTCTATCCATTGCCATATGAAATCCACCAGTTCCACTACATAAGTCAATAAAAGTAAAATGACCTTTTTTAATTACTGGGTCTGGAATTGTTGATTTAACAGTATCTTTTAAAGTAATCATTGGTTTCATTTGTTCTACTTTTTTTTGTTCTACTTTTTTTTGTATAGTTTTTTTAATATTTTTCTTTTTCTTGATTATTTTCTTTACTACTTTCTTGATGATTTTCTTAGTTGGTGATTGAGTTTTAGAAGTCATTGTATTATTATTATTATTTGATATTATATATTTAATCAATTTTAAAATATTAATTGCGCATAAAAATAATTTTTTTTATATCTATCTTAAATGCATAATTAGATTTAATTTTGCATTTAATAATGAAGTTTCAAGTGTTATTTAATTTATTGTTTTGCTGCATCTTGTCTTGCTTTCTCTGCTTTTCCTGATTTGACTAAAGCATCTACATCTACATTTAATTTCTTTGCGAAAATACTACCCATTTCAAATGATGCTTCTTTTTCATCTATTTGTTTATTATCAATTCTATCTTTTTGACTAATCATCATGTCTAATATATTTAATGGTAATTCTCCTTTTAAGATACCCATATAAATTGGGAAACGTGTATCAATTAAAAACTTATATTTCATTGCTAATTTTTCATTTA
>PIVM01000770.1 GCA_003353945.1 Gammaproteobacteria bacterium | reverse complement strand
ATGAGATTCGAACCGACGCGGAGGGTGGTGAAAGTTGGGGGGGTCCACGCCCAATATAGGGGGGGGTAAGGTGACACTGAGGCAGCTCCACCCCGACCCAAAAGCAGGAAAAAAGTAGGAAAAAAAAGTAGGAAAAAAATTGGCTTGGTCACTTTAGTGACATGGAAAACACTGTTGGCTTTTACTCATACGTTGTGTGGGGAAGCAGCCGATGGAACAAGCCAATAGACACCGCTGTGGACCGAGGTCTGCTAGTGGTGCGAAGCATGGTCTTGTGCCAGTGCAAAAGCCGTAGGAGACACCTAATCTGAAAAGGACACGTTCCAGCAAGAGGTTAGCAAGCTTGCTTGCGCCTCGCAATATGCATTGAAATCAGGAAAACACGGTGATGAAGTAATAAAAGGTCGGACACCAAGAAGCACCAGCTGGGTAAAACCGGTCGGGAAAGCTTAGGTGCGACTGCAACGAAGGAAATCTTGATCACATCTCATGGCGGGCTCTTGCAGTCAGTCAGAGTTACAAAGTGACAAGAAACCTGGTTGATCCTGCCAGTAGTCATATGCTTGTTTCAAGGATTAAGCCATGCAAGTCTCAGAGTAAATGGATTACAGTAGGTCTGCAGACGGCTCATTAAATCAGCAACAATCTACGCGGGGAAAGTGCCCCTCGGCGCTCACGTGGATAACATTGGTAACCCAATGCTAATACATGTCTGAAGAATCTACGCTCAGGTCAAACCCTGTGTCTTTGGCTCAGGGCTGGGGTAGATGCAGTTGACTGGAACAAAAACTAACGCTAGTAATAGCAGCGGTCTATGGATGAATCAAGTCAACCGAGTGATAGCACACGACTTCGGTCGGTGCAAGCCCGCACGAGCTTCTGCCCTATCAGCTCTGACGGTAG
>PIVM01000769.1 GCA_003353945.1 Gammaproteobacteria bacterium | reverse complement strand
ACAACGAGACAGGGGATAATAATACTGCCATCGGATACAATGCTAATGTATCAACAGGCGCACTAACAAACGCCACTGCAATAGGGGCAAATGCCATTGTGAGTCAGGATAGCAGTTTAGTACTTGGTAATGCCGCCGATGTGGGTATCGGTACAAGTACACCGACTAATAAACTTGATGTGGATGGCTTAATCCGTATGAGAGAGGGGGCAGCTGACGATTATATTGCTGTTTCAAATGCTGATGGGGTAATCAAATGGACAGATCCGAGTGGAATCTTAATAGATACCGCTCAATATGCGCTATTCGCAGATTCCGCCATCTATGTTGACACGGCACAATATGCACTATTAGTAGATTCCGCAGTCTTAGCAGATCACGCCATCCAGTCCGATACTGCTCAATATGCACTATGGGCAGATTCCGCAAACCACGCCATCCAGTCCGATACCGCTCAATATGCGCTATGGGCAGATTCCGCCATCTATGCTGATACGGCTCAATATGCGCTATGGGCAGATTCCGTAAATCACGCCATCCAGTCCGATACCGCTCAATATGCACTATGGGCAGATTCCGCAGTTTTAGCAGATCATGCAGTCCATGCTGATACGGCTCAATACGCACTATTAGCAGATTCCGCAATACAGGCAACACATTCCGATTCTGCAAACCACGCCATCCAGTCCGATACCGCTCAATACGCGCTATTCGCAGATTCCGTAAACCATGCCATTCATGCTGATACAGCTCAATACGCACTATTCGCAGATTCCGCCATTCATGCTGATACGGCCCGAGTTCTTGCCGATACAGATGGAGATACTAAAATACAAGTAGAAGAAATTGCCGATGACGACATTATCCGCTTTGATATGGGAGGCATTGAATATTTCCGTATGGAC
>PIVM01000768.1 GCA_003353945.1 Gammaproteobacteria bacterium | reverse complement strand
CCGCCGGCAATTAACAGCGGCTGCCAATGCAATGTATCTGGATGTTGATAGAATACACCGCTGCCACTGCCTCCAGCGCTAATGGGAATACCGGTGGCAGGTCTGCCGCGAGATCCCGGTATTAGGCGTATAATGGCGTCGATGGGGATATCTTCGCCTACGGTAAAGTAGCGCCCAACGGTAACGCCTTTACCACCCTGACCCGTCGATTTATTTTCCCAAAACCCAATACCGTCCCCCCCCTTCACTTCAAAATAGACAGCATCACCATCTGAATAATATGGATATAGAAGGAAGTCCATGTAGATATCATTTTCATAACGAAAAATGAGACTTGCATCCGGCAACTCGACCGAGATGCCCACGGTCGAGTGAAATACAACCAATAAGAATACAACGATTGCCATGGATATTTTATGCAACGTTCTCTGCGCACCGGGGAAGACAATGCTCCTGACTTGCAATGTTTCCAATTTCGTTTCTCCTTCTTATTATAGTTCAGAGCACATGAATTGACACCTTCTGCTTATTGATAAGGAAGAAACCAGTATCAATTCATGTGCATATACCTATAATTTGTTTTCTGCTTCCTGCCCATGCTGGCTTGGCGGTCTCTTACTTAAATAGAATAGCTACTGAAGATTAAAAACAGATTAGTTGAACATTAAAATTCTCTAATGCAGGGTAAAATTGCAGGGAGGATTGAACCAATAAAGTCGCTTTTACCATCTTCCGAGGCTCACAAAACCTTTCTACCTGAATTTTGCACCGGTTATCGTAACGAGGTGCCGAAAGCTTTGTGTTTAAAGGGCAGTTGAAATGGTTTCGACTCGGAGGCATAGCACCGTTCTGGTGAGAATCGAAATCATGCATGGAACTATAAGTCGTCAAAACTTTCATGTTCGG
>PIVM01000767.1 GCA_003353945.1 Gammaproteobacteria bacterium | reverse complement strand
TTGAGTATTTACATAAGGATTTGTACTAACCATTCTTTTTACAAATGTATTATCTTTAGTATTTAATATTGCTTTATCATTTCTACCATTTCTACCTATCATTCTATTATCATGAGTTACATTTGTTTGTCTATTTTTTAGATTATTTTGAGTTAAAAATCCATGAAATTGTCTATTAGCAATTGATTGATTTTTATCAACATAACTAAATGCTTCATTTGTATTTACATTAAACATCTGTCTATCAAGATTGACTAGGTTAGCATTCATGCTATTATTGTATTCTATTTTATGTTTTTTATATGATTTATCTTTTCTAGTATTAATGTTAAAATGATCTCTGTCCATATTAATTGAACGCTGTTGTGCGTAAACGTCTTGTATTCTTTTGTTCATATTGTTCTATATTGTTCTATATTCATATACAATGTAATTATTAATATATTTTAACTAATTATAGATATAAAAATGTACTTATACATTTTATTAGTAATCAAATACTACCCTTACTTCTATTATTTAATGTCTGTATATGATTGTTTCTGTTATTTAAACTTTATGAGAAAGATATATGTATATATTTACAATAAGTTTAAACCAGAAATCAATAAAGAAATTGATGAAATATATGAAATGATTTTGAAAACGGAACCAGGTAAAGTTGATATTATTACTCAAAATGATACTAATTACGTAAAATATTATGAAAGAAGTGAAAAAGTTTATGATAAATGGTTTAAATATAATCCATCATCACCTATTTTAGATGATATTGAAATGGAAAGTGAAGAAGGACAACTTACACTTGTTTAAAATAGATTGATTATAGTAAATAAGATATAAAACGGGTTCATAATAATTATTCATATTAATATATATTAAGTCTATATGCTGCCTTAATATATAGTT
>PIVM01000766.1 GCA_003353945.1 Gammaproteobacteria bacterium | reverse complement strand
TTTCCTTTGGCTAGGAAGCAAAGTAGAATCTGGCCGTCGTCGTGCCAGATCGACAGCCAGACTCTCCGCTTGTGGCACATACCAAGTGCCACAAGCAGGAGGCTCGAACATGATTGATCCCGCGATACGAGAGCAGGATATGCGTTCTCACCCATACTTCGGAGCCAAGTATAAGCCTTCAAATTAATATTGTCCAGTAAGGTCATACTTTGTGTTCTTATAGTATTTTTGCCATAATGAACCCACTGCTGAAAAAGCAGCTTAGAAAAGTAAAGTCATCCTTTGGATGAACATTTTCACTGCCGAGCAGGCAGTATCGCTAAGGGGGCAAATATGCCCCTTTTTTTACGTTTTCATAGCCGCCTGGGTAATCACCGTCTGTCAGGTGTTATCACCCACCGTCGGCCTCCGCGTCCTTTTGAGGTCACAGTTTGTGACCTCAAAACTTCAAATTCACTTTTTGTAAGTTGAAACATGAAATCATCCGGGAATCGTTCCCGGTTTCGACGCCGTAAAGCTCTGCCAACATACTGTCCAGCAATACTTTTTGGCCGCGAATCATTAATATTTGTTGTTCTATGGTCACTAGCTTTGTCATCCCTGCATCTCCCAATCCGTTTTCTTTGATACTAACTTCACCTGCTCAAACATAAAATCCAATGCCTTATGGTCCGTAAAGGCCCGCAGACACTGCTGACGAAATTCCTGTTCGCTGGCGCCTTCTTTGGCGGAAATGAAAGCCAAAGGCAGTATCAAGGCATCTTTAATTAGGTCGGCCACATCAAACACTAAGGCGCCGCGCCGTGTTTTACCGTGCATCACCGCAAAACCATGAGGAATACCCAGCACCCATAATGTGGTTGCGGCTAACCCATAAGCCAGATAATTGCCATGGTTCAAAAAGGCGTT
>PIVM01000765.1 GCA_003353945.1 Gammaproteobacteria bacterium | reverse complement strand
GGGTTCTTTTGCTGCCTTACGTGGAGGCCGAAGGCCGGAGCTTAAGGCAGTCAAAAGCAACCCCTTGTTCTGTGATAACAGTTTGAACGAACACACTATTATCTATTTTGTTGGCTAATCTGCTGAACTCGATATCCCATATCACATTTTGTTTGGCTGAATTACAACATGCAATACAGCCTTGTTTAAAACCGTTTTAGCACGATAGATAACAGTGCAATGCCACGGATTTCTTTCTGCCAGTTTTTAACAGACTATTTTATTTCACTTTTGTTGACCAACAAAGAGTGAATATAACCACCCAATGTTGTTCGTACTGTACCAGAGCGGTGGTAAAAACTACTCTGGTGGATTGCTGGTTTCAATTGAGCCCTTGCCCAAGCTGACTGTTGCAGCTCACGATAAACCCTTTTTCTTTAGGCACAGAACGCCAACGTCAGCGGCATATTTAAGATGGCGCTAAATTTGCGTATGCGAATTTGGTGACAGCTTAAATATGTCCGCTGCACGTTTTTGTTAGGCCCCTGTTCGCATAAGAAAGAAAGGGAATGGAGGCCAGTTTACAATTGTTTCTTTATCTTTTGGCTTGACCGCTCTTAATAGAAAAACAAGTTTGTAGCCGTTATTTAAAGGCAATATAAACCTTTGCGTTATAAGAGTGCCGTCATTATCCGCTGGGCCTACTTCGCCTTTCGCTAGCGCCAATGTCATAATAAACGGTGGAATACTATCAGGGAGATCCAAATTCACCAACATGCACTTTTTATACTTTTCCAATACTGCCATGTCACCAAGTTTGCAGGGCACGATTAAGCATAGCAAATAAAGGGATTCCATTTCCTCAAATGTAGGACCACGTATGCCGTCCCGATATCTCTTGCCATCTTTATTAGTAATATGAATATATCCT
>PIVM01000108.1 GCA_003353945.1 Gammaproteobacteria bacterium | reverse complement strand
GCAGGTGCGTACCCTGATGGAAAATTGATTTGATGGGTTTCTTCCACCCCCACGCTTGGGCCAATATGTTAAATTGCGAAAAGGTAGCATCAATTCAATGAGACGCTGCACTAGTTCGCAAATAAAGTGCTGAAGTCAGGTGATACATCCCCGGCGTAAGTAGCACCAATCTTAAGTTCGATTATGTTTTCATCGAAATTTTTGCCGGGGTTATCATTGAGTACAAAATTAATAACACCGGCAACCGCATCAGCGCCGTATTGAGCAGCGGCGCCATTGCGTAAAACCTGCACTTCTTTAAGCGCAATGGCAGGAATGAACTTGAGATCTGTGCCTTGAGAGCCATCAGTAATACCACCGGAAAAAGTTGGAATTTGTGCAGAGCGATGAAGTCGCTTTCCGTTTATCAGGACCAGCAAATGATCCGGTGAAAGGCCTCGCATACTGGCAGGACGAACTGCTGTCGAGACACCGCTAAGTGGATGATCACCAACATTAAAAGATAGAATCAGCTTACGCAGCATATCTGGTACATTAATGCTGGCTTGGGACCTTAGCTCATTTTTATGAATAATATCGACGGGAGAGATACTGGTAGACAATTGCGTGGAACGCCGAGAACCGACGATAATTTGGGTTAATTCCTCTAGACTTAAATCATAGATATTATCCGTCTCACTTTTCTGAGATGCAAAGGCCTGAGAGACATGCAGCTGACAGCCAATGATAGCCGCAATAAATACGCTGGTTATATTAAATGCAGGCCTTATTTCGTTTGGCATTTGCATAATTCGTCCATTGAGTAGACCTCTGCTTTGATCATGTATTTCGTTACATAGATATTGAAAAGTGTACTCTAGAATTTATTGAGTTCAACATTCATTTGGATGGAGTACTATTCATTTGAATTTGTGAATCTTTTTCGGCAGAATTGCCAGCTCAATTAATAGTCGAAATCAGGGTGGATATGAGAGCAGTATGAAAATTATCATTTTCTCAGGTTTTTTGGGTTCAGGAAAAACGTCCGTTCTTTTACCGCTGGCTAATCAGCTAACCGCACAATCGAAGAATGTTGTGATTATCGAAAATGAGATTGGTGATGTGGGCATTGATGGGAGTTACCTGGAAAGGGATGGTTTGCATGTTCAGGAGTTATTCGGAGGGTGTATTTGTTGCACGCTTTCTGTAGGGTTGGTTGATAGTATTAGCCAAATCGAAGATGCCTATCAGCCCGATACGGTTATTATCGAGGCAACCGGTTTGGCTCGACCGGAAGATTTGATCCAAACGATCCATCAGTATGTTAAACGCATTGATGACATCAAGACGGTCACTGTAGTGGATGCAGAACGGTATGATGTTCTGCGAAACACATTAACACCGCTAATTGAAGCGCAGATCCAAGCGGCAGATTTCTTATTATTAAATAAAACAGATACGGTTGATCGTTACCGGGAAGAGGGCATTGTTGAGGATCTCAAAACCATAAATAGTACGGCCAAACATTTTGCTATTTCTGTGATTGAAAATAGAGGTATTGATGGTTTTCTAGGGGCGTTTTTATGAGTCACGGAAAAGAACTAGAGGCAACCGTATTTGCGGAACAAAGGGTGTTGTTGTTAAGGGAGGTCGGTTCGGTGAGCGAATTAAAAGCGCTTCTTACACGTTTTGTTTTGAGTCTTACAAACTCCTTAAGGGAGCAGCGATGCACATTAATCGGGCACATAAAAGGAAAGCTTGAGTCTGACGATGGAGGTGCACTTTATTTTAATACGACAAGCTTTGATTGCGAGCCTAATTTTCGAGGAGATATGTGTGGAAAAATGCTTCATTTTGAAATTGCAATTAATATTATTGTTTACGGTATCTCTAAGGATAAGGTGCAATGGGTTTATGAAAATGCGTTGAACGAGAGTATGAGCTGATTATTTGGTAATTGAAAACCGGTATGTTTACGAGGACATTGGGTTATTTATATTTGATAAAATAATATATTAAATAAAGGCAAATATATGAATAATTTGAAAGGAAAAGTAGCGTTTGTTACCGGTTCTGCAAGTGGGATTGGTAGAAGTTGCGCTATAGCGCGGGAGGGTTGTGATTTAGTTATCGCAGATCTTAATGTCGAAGCGGCGAGTGTGGTTGTAGACGAGGTTAAGCAGTTGGGGCAAAGTGCAATTGCCTTGGAGCTGGATGTCTCTGATGTGGAAAAATATGACCGCTGTGTCCAAGAGGTAGCGGTCACATCGTCAATACGGCGTCTCTATTTGGGGTGGCAGGATGTACACAGCTCAAAGGTAGGGAGGCGTAACTGTAAGGCATTGGTGCCGTGGGGTTCGTGGCAGGTGATACAAGTTATCAGGCCATTATTGAGAGGGAGCGTCAACAGATTCTCCTTGGCCTCAATAAGAAGAGGGTGCTCTTTACGGTCGTTGTGACATTCTTGACACAGTATTGGTTCTGGTTTGATCAAGGCACCGTCGATAGCTTCGCCATGGCATACTGTGCAATCACCATGAAGCTCTTCTTCAGGCACCACTTGTGCGTTGGTCGGTCCACACGATAACAAAACAAAGAGCAGCACAATTTGATATCTTGTCATTTTGATACCCGCGAATTTGACACCCACGAATTTGATGCCTGGGAATATTTCCATTTTCACTGTCAGGGATATTACTGCGTTCGCTAACGCGAATCCAGTGGTGTGGTGGGAGAAATGTCGAGCCCGAATACGCGATGTCGTGTCTGACAGATGCTAGTCCTGAGCCAACAAAAAAGCCAATCCCTGAATAAGATTGGCTTTCAAGCACTTTTTTGTCGATGCTTATTCCTTAGGCATTAAATTGTTAACCCGCTCCATAGCGTCAACATATTCGCTCAGTAAGCGGAATATGACGTCGCGGCAAGATTCTACAGAGTTAATCATGCCGACGACTTGCCCTACGGGATTAAAAGCCACCTTTTGGCACTCGCCAACACCAGCATATTTATGCGTGCGTCGTATGGCATCTGTTGTTACCAGACCCTGTAGAGGCATTCCCAATGGATCGGGAGTCTCTTCACTGGCCCATGCTTCAGTCCAATCGTTTTTCAGCATACGGCAGGGTTTGCCTGTCCAGGAGCGCGAGCGCACCGTGTCTTCGGAAGTTGCTTTAAAGTAGGATTCCTTCTGTTCGGGTTCCGCTTCTGCTTCTTCGACGGCGAGCCAAAGTGAACCGGTCCAAACGCCAGCTGCTCCCAGCGACATGGCTGCCAGCATTTGACGACCGTTGCCTATACCGCCAGCGGCCAATACGGGTAAATCACCTACGGCATCAATAATCTGAGGCCACAGAACCATGGAGCCGACTTCACCAGTGTGGCCACCACCCTCGGTGCCTTGTGCAATAATGAAATCCAAACCAGCTTCTTTGTGTCGCACTGCCTGCTTAACCTTGCCGCAAAGGGCGCCAACCAGGCGGCCAGAATCCTGGATGCGCTCAATAATGCTTGCTGGCGGTGTGCCTAAAGCGTTTGCAATCAAGCGGCAATTAGGGCGTGTAATTGCCTCGTCAACCAGCAATGTGGCGATAGCCTCGTTCCACCCCAAAAGACCCATTTCATCATCACTGTCTGGCCACTCGGGTACGCCATGTTCAGATAACAGTTTTTTGGCAAATTCGTGATGTTCGTCAGGCACCATGTCTTTTAACATGGCTTCGAGTTTCTCAGGGTTCATCTCACCCATACCCTCATATTTTTGAGGGATTACAATATCAACACCGTAGGGTAGGTCGCCGATATGCTCATCAATCCAGTCCAGTTCTTGTTTTAGCTGATCCGGACTGAAGCCCACTGCGCCCAGCACGCCGATGCCTCCGGCCTTGCTAACCGCAACAACGACGTCACGGCAATGGGTGAAAGCGAATATGGGATATTCAATACCAAGTTTTTCACAAATTTCAGTGCGCATTATGACTCCCGATCATTAGGCAGTAATTTCAGGGAAAAGAGGTGTCTGCTCTTATTGAAGATGGCATCAGTATCGATAAACACGGCGTCGATTACAATGACAGATGTGTGCAATTAACATTGACGAAAATGATCATATTGACGTTAAAAGCTTCTTATTTAGTCATAAATGAGTAGAAATAACCATTTTTTGTAAAATAATGACATGCTGTCGGCATGTTTAATTTTGACCTGTGCATACTAGAGGTGTGAACGTGTATATTCAAATTTGTTGCTAAGCGCTATACTACGTTCTTCAAAAGAAGACTAAATCAGATAAGGCTTCTGCGCTATAGTAATACTAAATGTTGGCGTTGAGTATGCGCAGTTAATCAAATGCCTTTAAGTGACTGTATAGGGTATGACAATGGCTAATGGGAAAAGGAAAATTGATAGTCTTACTCAACAGCTTGTTGATGAAGCTGGGCAGTGTTTTGGTCCCTGTTCCACCGCCGACGAGGTGCGATTCCGGAACAAAATACAAAAGTTGCTTTCTCAAGGAAATAGCTTTCTGGACGCAGAAGTAGAATCGAAAAACGTGACTATTTTATTGTCAGATATTCGTGGTTTTACCTCCATTGCAGAAACCTATTCAGCTCTGACTGTGGTCGATATGTTGAATCGCTACTTTGCCAAGATGTGCGAAGTGATTCTGCGATATGGTGGCACGATCGATAAGTTTATGGGTGACTCCATCATGGTGTTGTTTGGTGTGCCCGACTCGGAAGATGATGATGTGCAACGTGCATTGGCTTGTGCAGTGGAAATGCAGTTAGCGATGTCAGAAATCAATGAACAAAACACATTGATGAATATGCCGATGTTGTATATGGGGATCGGTGTGAATACCGGTACTGTGGTTGTCGGGCCTTTGGGTTCGGAAATTCACAGCGAATACACTGTGATTGGCGACGAAGTGAATTTGGCCTCAAGAATTGAAGCTCAGAGTCTTCGAGGTCAGGTATTGATCAGTGAAAATACCTATCTGTTGGCAAAAGAGTCTATTGAAGTAGGCGAACCGAATACGGTACAGGTAAAAGGAAAACGCGATGCGGTTTATCTGTATGAATTGCTTGCAGTTCGTGAACCAAGGCTGATGTATATCCCTCGTCGTGAAGACCGTAAAAGCCCCCGTGTAGATATTCGAATGCCACTGCATTTTCAGTGCATTGATGAAACCGAAGTTGTATCACAATGCTATGAAGGCGAATTGCTGGACCTGAGTTATAACGGCATGTTGGCATTATCGCCCATCAAACTGAAGCCTTTCTGTGAAATACGGGTACTGACAGCAACCAATCTTCTGGGTATTCAATCGGATATTTATGCTCGCGTGTTGCAATGTGATGCTGAAAATGAAAACTATCGCTGTAGTCTGGAATTTACTTCAATAGATGAGTCTGGGCAGAGTACGATAAAAAATGTGGTGGACCGTTTGGTTTGTCAACTTTAGATTTTTCAAGAGTACTTTCTGCTAGTGAGCCAATTGCACCAATTTAAAGCTGTCGTTGCGGGCAATGGTTTCGATATGATTGAACCAGTGCTGGGCTTTTTTCTCCAAGGGTATGAAATTATTGACTACAAAAATAGCTGTTCCGCTAGGTTCGAGCAATCGGTGCGTATTTCTGAGAAACTTTTCTGTCAGGTCTGATTCGATATTGAATCCTTGATGGAAAGGTGGATTGCATACAATGATATCGAATGTTTCCTTGATGTTTTGCGCACAATCATCCGCTTTCACCTTTGCTTGAATGCAGAGCTTTTTCATATTAAATGAACAGGCGGCAATGGCCGCTGCGTTGTTATCAGTAGCGGTGATTGTCTTGAAGCCCAGCTTGTGCATCATCATGGCCAGGTAACCGTAGCCACAGCCTAGGTCCAGTATTTTTAAATTGCGATCATAGGATTGCAAACAGTCCTGTAACACCGTTGCCAGAAATGCACTTCCCTGATCAATCTTATTCCAACCAAAGACGCCAGGCTTGCTGTAAAACGCCATGCCATCTTGAGACGCAATTTCTCGTGATGTTTTATACTGTTGGTCATCCAGGTAAGTGGCAGAGGCTGTTTCACTGCGAATAAAACGGGCGCAAAAAGTATGTGGTTTATGCTTTGCAATATCGGGTGTGCAGGCAAATAACTGACTGGTTTTGTCTATATACGTTTTGATTCCTTCTTTCTTGCAGCCGGCCAATAGCAGCCTGCCGCCTGGACGCAATAATCGATGACTTTGATTAATCAGGTAGTGAACCAGCGCTTTTTCTTTTGAAATGCGATAGATGATCTGGTCGTATTGTCGGTTATCCGTATTATTGAATTCAAAATCGGAAAATCTGACTCGGTAGCCGTGTTGCTGAAAGCGTTGGCAGACATTGATGCGGTTTGTTATCACCTCTATCTGCAGGGCATCTTTTTCTGTTGTCAATGTAGGTAAACCAGTAGGTAAACCAGTAGGTAAACCAGCAGGTAAAGATGATGCGTTTATCTGCTCATCGGCAAACCAGAGTGTGAAGCCCTGAGGGTGAGTGTTTTGTATCAGTAATTCTACAGCCCTATCACCCATGATTTATACGCCTTCTATTTCGTTCTGATGCAATGGGCGATAGTTTCCAGCCTGCAGGGTGGAGTCGAGAACAATAGTTCCAATCTGAGTTCGATGCAGTGTTTCAACGTGATTGCCAATAGCGGCGAACATTCTCTTGATTTGATGGAAACGCCCTTCAGTAATGATCACCTCTGCCTGCCTATCAGCTTGGATAATCAACTCTGCCGGACGCGTTTTGCGTTTTTCGCCCTCCAATAGAATGCCCTTGGCAAAGGTCGTGATGTCCTGTTTTTGCAGGGGGCGATCCAGTGTAACGAGATAATGTTTACGGCAGACTTTTCGTGGAGACGTTACACGGTGAGACCAGCGTCCATCGTCCGTCAGCAGAACCAGGCCGGTAGAATCAATGTCCAGACGACCCGCAATATGTAACTGTTCCGTTCGGGATTCATTTAGCAGGTCAATTACTGTTGCATGACGCCTGTCTCGTCTTGCACAGACATAACCGTGAGGTTTATGAAGCATAAAATATCGCGGACCAGGGGTATTGATAAGTGCTTCTTCTACCAAGACGGATTGTTGTAATTGAACGTGTTGCGAGGCATCAGTGATTTTGACGCCATCCACTCGAACCCTACCGTCCTTGATCAGTTTTTTCGCCTGGGAGCGAGACAGGTCTGTGGCATTGCTGAGGTATTTATCTAATCGCATGATAATCTCTATGTCGGTCTGCTATTATATCGAATCATTCCCGTGAACATAGGGTCTGGGAAGAAATAACTATGTGGATCATTAATGGCATTACTATGGTTTAAGCAAGACGATGATTCTCGCTACGAAGTACGTAGCGCGGGTAAAACCCTGCGGCTCTACACCGATGGTGTGTTTCATAGCCAGTATAATCCAGATAATATTGTCACTGGCAGTGTGTGGGATTTGCTGATGCTCCCTGCCTTGTTGTTACCGTTGAAAACTGTTCATCGGGTCTTGGTCTTGGGTGTCGGCGGTGGTGCAGTCATACAACAACTTAATACGCTGTTGGACCCACAACGTATCGTCGGTATCGAGTTGAATCCTGTACACCTGCTTGTGGCGCGTCGATTTTTTCAGCTTAAAGGCAACAATATTGCACTTTATGAAGCCGATGCGGTGGAATGGGTCAAGGCCTATCACGGGCCTGGATTTGATGTGATCATTGACGATTTGTTTTGTGGTGAGCAAGGAGAGGCAACACGGGCGGTGAATGCTGATGAAAGATGGTTTAAACGACTGCTGCGTTTATTGAACCCCGGTGGAGAAATCGTGGTAAATTTTGCGTCTACACAGCAATTGCGTGGAAGCGCCTATGTGCAAAGTGCTGAATTGCAAAAACAGTTTGCAGTGGCTTATCGTTTTACTACACCGTACTGCGAGAACGCGGTGGCGGCCTTTTTAACAGAGGGGGCAAACAGTTGTGTTTTGAAGCAGCAAATCGCACGTTTACCGTTGTTGGCTAATGCTGAGAGACTTGGAAAATTACGCTATAACCTCTCTAGGATTTGACGTATATATTTCCAAGGCCCTTAGCTGGTTCTTTCCCGATTTCAACGGAGTGAACAACTAACATGAATGACTCAGTCAACGTAATTCCATTTAGTCAGCTTGCTATCAGTTTTATTCCGGTCATTGTTGTTATCGGTATCTTCATTTACTGGTCATTGGATTGGAAACGACCCCTGCAGGCAGTGATCAGAATGCTGGTACAATTGCTGCTGATTGGTTATTTGTTAACCTATATTTTCGGGACGGATCAGCCCTGGATTGTGCTGCTTGTGATTACTGTGATGATCACAGCCTCCAGTTGGATTGCCTTGGGTGTCTTAGACGCTGAACGGGGGAGGTGGTTTGTCATCGCGCTAACGTCGATAGCCATGGGAGGAGGGTTTGTATTGGTTTTGATTACTGCGGGTGTGTTGCAACTACAGCCCTGGTATTTGCCGCGCTACATGGTGCCGCTGGCCGGAATGGTGTTTGCCAATGGTATGAATAGCGTCAGTTTGGCGCTTGATCGCTTGCTGGCTGAACAGAAAGCCGGTCGCAGCTTTGTAGAATCCAGGGGTATCGCATTTAGAACGGCAATGATTCCAAACGTTAATGCGCTCATGGCCGTAGGGCTGGTGTCGTTGCCCGGTATGATGACAGGTCAAATATTATCTGGCGTGCCTGCGCTGATCGCGGTACGTTATCAGATTATGGCGATGTGCATGGTCTTTGGCTCGGCGGGCTTGTCAACGGCAATATTTCTTATACAGGCAAAAAAACGCGCGCTGTAAATCGTCCTGTAAATTGTATTGTTGTCCTGTGGTTTCTATTTCCTTATTCAGTGACTGAGTTTGTAGGCCATTAGATGCGAGGCGTTCTATACTCATAGCTGTACGATAATAGAAGACTAATAAATTGAGAGGAATATTTCGATGGCTGATCTTGTAACGCAATACGCAGGTTTAACGCTGGCCAATCCGCTGATTATTTCCAGTTCAGGCTTAACAAAGGACAGTGAAGGAATTAGAAAAGCGACCGATTCAGGCGCGGGAGCTGTTGTTCTTCGCTCTGTCTTTGAAGAAGAAATTATGGCGGAAATGGCCAGTCAGAAGAAAGACAGCGCTTATCAGCACCCTGAGGCTTATGACTATTTGTTGGACTATAGTCTGAGTGATTATTTAAAATTGATCGAAAAAAGCAAGAAAGATTGTCATGTTCCCATTATTGCGAGCATTAATTGCACGGGCTCTTCGTCTTGGATCTCCTATGCTAAAAAAATTCAGGCGGCTGGCGCTGATGCGCTGGAGGTCAATTTCAGCATACTTCCTACAATAGAACGGGTTCCGCACCCGGAATTTGAACAACCGTATTACGATAAAATTGATCATGATGCGCCAACCCATTATCAGGATAGTCAGCAACTTGAGGCTATTTACTATGAGGTGCTTCAGGAACTGCACAAGCATATTACAATTCCGATTATCTTTAAAATAGGACCGTATTTCACTTCTCTGATTAACTTTGCCAGAACATTGGATGCGCATAAAGTCAGTGCGCTGACGCTGTTTAACTGGTTTTTTACGCCGGATTTTGATATCGATACGAAGGAAGTTATTTATAAAATGCAATTAAGTGATCCACAGTCCATGGGTAACACCTTACGGTGGATCAGTTTGTTGCAGCAAGAGGTGCAATGTGACCTGAGTGCAACAACAGGTATCCATGACGCCAAGAGTTGCATCAAATTAATGATGGCAGGTGCAAGTACGGTTCAACTGTGTTCTGTTATCTATAAGAACGGTTTTTCAGTGGTACAAGATTTTCTCAGTGAGATCAACGATTGGATGGACAGCAATCAATATGCATCAATCAACGATTTGAAGGGGTCTATCCACAAACATATGGACACACAGGTGTTTAATCGGACTCAGTACCTGAAACAGTATACAGAAGCCAGGAAATAGTTGATTTACCCAACGTTCAACTGCCCCTTTATTTTGGTTTCGTATTTTTAAAGAGTTGAAAAGCAGATCAAGGGCAGTTGATCAGGCGGGTTTATACGCGCTGATCATTTTTACCACATCCAGATAGATCAACTGAATCTCCGTGACCTGAAATCCGGCGGCTAATACATTGGCGTCAGTATTGCGGTTCATTTGTGGCCCGAAATTTTTTGTCAAGAAAGTCATCATATTCAACATCAGATTGAAGGGGAAATAACGACTGCCGGTGTGCTCGAACATGAAAAGTTCGCCGCCGGGTTTGAGTACGCGGTGTATAGCTCGTAAACCATTTACTGGGTCAGGCACGGAACAAAAAGTGCAGGATGTAAACACCTGATCAAAGCTGTTATCGGCAAAATCCATTTCATGCACATCCATTTCCCTCAGTGTTATTGTGCCGGGATAAGCTTTTGCCTTGAGTTGAGCCTGTTCCAACATTTTGGGGCTGATATCGATACCCGTGATGTGTTGGTCTGGAGGGAAAAACTGAATATCCAGGCCAGTACCCATCGCCAGAAACAACACATTACCCTTCATTTTTGAGAACAGATTTTGTTTATGAGGCCCCCAGCGTTTTTCTGGGCCGAGTCCATTCATTAAATCAAAGTATTCAGCAGCTTTGTCCCATTTGTCGCGGGTTACATGATCATCCATAAGAAGGTCTCAATCTTTGCCTGTAGAATGTAAACGGTCTGATGGATTTTAATGATCCAACGGCGTTATCTATTTCTCGAACAATCTTTTGGGTTCAAGCTGCTTTTTTTGTAATGATGCTATTGGCTGTCCAACAAAGCACACATACTATGGCGCCGATAAGGCATCCTATGAGCATCGCAGTGATTGAGCTGACATTTTGCATGGAGGCCATCATACCGACCACCATTGCGGCAAGCATACCGCTTATCATTCCAGGCAGCATGATTTCCATGGCACCGAAATAGCGTAAAAATACGGCCACGGAGAAGATCATGGCGATAAGCATACCCAGAATCATACTCACCAGCATCGCTAACAGCATTGGCCATTTTGTGCTAATTAGTGCGCTGCAGGCCAGGCCAGCAAATAATGCAATCAGCAGGTTGGATAAAAAATCACCAGCAATAAAATAGAAACGTTTATCCATATTCAATCTGTAAAGTTAGTCATCGCCAATGTGATGGTCGATTTCGGTGTATGGTTTGTTTTTTTCCACGGCCTGTAAGTCAAGCCATTCGTTTTTTGAGTATACTGGCCGTTTACATTTTGGCAAATAGAGTTGGCTTATGGAAATTAAATTCGCGGATTTATCTTCAAGCAAAATATACCACTGCATGACACAGACAATTATTCCCCGACCCATAGCTTGGGTTTTATCAGAAAATGAAAATTTGTCCCTGAATTTGGCGCCGTTCTCTTATTTTACAGCTGTCAGCAGTAAGCCTCCATTAATCATGATGTCGATCGGGAAAAAGCCCGACGGGAGTTTTAAGGATACGCGCGTTAACATTGAAATGCGTCGAGAATTTGTGGTGCATATTGCGCGTGAAGGGCAGGCCGTCGAGGTGACGGAAACTTCCCGAGGATTGGCGGCTGGTGAATCTGAGCTGGGATTGATCGATGCCGAGCTGGCACAATTGGAAGATTTCCGCCTGCCGCGTTTGGCTGCCTGTCCGGTTGCCCTTGCGTGTGAACTGCACTCGATTCAGGAAATGGGGGATGTGCCGCAGTCTCTGGTTTTTGGGCGTGTAAAAAGCCTGTATCTGGATGATGCCGTATGTAGTTCGGATGCAAAGGGTGGCTTGGTGGTTGATGCGAAAAAAGTCAGTCCGCTGGGTCGCCTGGGTGCTGAAGAGTATGCAAACTTTGGGGACGTGATTCATATTCCTCGGCCTATTTCATGAGTCTGAATATTATTTACATGCCTATGTTTGAGTCGAAGTCGAATTAGTTATTAACTGTAATAACGAATGAATTGCCCTATGTTGATAATTCGTCATGTGGCGCATCAGCCTACGATGATTGGACGAGATCATCAAACCAGCGCTTTCGCTATGATTGACAGTTAATGAGATAAATGGAATGTGAGTTAATGAATCGCTGCGTTGCAAAACAATTTTTTCTGATTCTACTTTGTTGTTGCTGGATATGGGCTCCAACAGCAAGCGGTTCGACGGTTTTAAGTGAATTTGCAAACAAGGATGCCAACAAGGATACATCCACTTTGGCTCCAGGTAATCGTATTACAAGGGCGAATACAGAGCCGCATAACTGGCTATCCAACGGTAGAACCTATGACGAGCAGCGATACAGCCCACTTGCACAGATTAATGCTGATAATGTCAGTGAGCTAGGTCTTGCCTGGTCCTATGATCTGGGTACCAAACGTGGCTTGGAAGCAACACCCTTAGTGGTTGATGGCGTTATGTATACCACGGGTACCTGGAGCGTTGTGTATGCTTTTGATGCTCGCACCGGTCGATTGCTGTGGCAGTATGACCCGAAGGTCGACAAGCAGTGGGCTTTTCATGCCTGTTGTGATGTGGTCAATCGTGGCGTCGCCTACTGGGAAGGCAAAGTCTATGTGGGTTCATTGGATGGACGCCTGATTGCCATTGATGCACAAAGCGGTCAACCCGTGTGGGAAACTTTGACCATTGATAAGAGCTGGCCCTATACCATTACTGGAGCTCCACGGGTGGTTAAAGGCAAGGTGATCATCGGTAATGGTGGTGCTGACATGGGCGTGCGAGGTTATGTGTCTGCCTTCGATGCCGAGACCGGTAAACAGAGTTGGCGATTTTATACCGTTCCTGGTAATCCAGCGGATGGTTTTGAAAACGAGGCTATGGAAAAGGCGGCGGCTACCTGGACGGGTAGTTGGTGGACAATGGGAGGTGGTGGCACGGTATGGGATTCCCTGGCTTATGACCCGGAGTTAGATCTTCTCTATGTGGGGATCGGCAATGGCGGTCCGTGGAATATCCATATACGCAGCCCAGAGGGTGGCGATAACCTGTATGTCTCTTCTATTGTTGCCCTCAAGCCTGATACAGGCGAATATGTGTGGCATTATCAGGAAACACCGGGTGATCGCTGGGATTATACGGCGACCCAACATATGGTACTGGCCGATCTGGAGATTCAAGGTCAGATGCGCAAGGTGCTGATGCAAGCGCCAAAGAACGGCTTTTTCTATGTGCTTGATCGGCGTAACGGTGAACTGATATCGGCCGAACCCTATGTCACCGTCACCTGGGCCAGTCACGTTGATTTAAAAACGGGCAGGCCGGTGGAGACCGATTTGACGGATTACAGTCAGGAAAGCCAGTATGTCAAACCGTCTATGGCGGGGGGGCATAACTGGCATCCTTCAGCCTATAGCCCTGATACGGGTTTATTTTATATTCCTGCCCTGGAACAAGGTTTTGACTACAAGGTCGATCAGGATTATGCGTTTCGTCGCAGTACAGGGATAAATACCGGAGTGAATGTTGGCGGTGATGAATGGATAAGCGGCTTGCTGGTTGATGTTGCCCTGGAGTCCATGCATATGGGGTATTTAATAGCCTGGGATCCGGTGGCGCAGCGGGAGGCTTGGCGTGTGTCGCATAACCGTTCCTGGAATGCCGGCGTATTGGTGACAGCAGGTGATGTGCTCTTTCAAGCCACAACGGACGGACGTATGGTCGCGTATCGGGCTGGCGATGGCGTGAAACTCTGGGAATATCCAACCTATATTGCCACTCAGGCTGCACCGATGACCTACAGCATAGATGGCGAGCAATATATTGCGGTCATGGCAGGTTGGGGCGGTGCTACCGGTATGGTCAGCAAGCCCAAGATGGCGCAAGTCACCCAAAGTAAAGGTTCTTTGTTTGTCTGGAAACTGAGCGGTCAAGGACAAGGTCCCTCGGCAATAGACAATACGCCAGTGATGCCACTCGATCTGCCAGATCCGATTGATGAGTCGGCAATTGAAGAGGGCGTTAAGCTCTACAGTATTCACTGTGCCCGATGTCACGGTATACCCTCCAGGGGGCATGGTGTAGTGCCGGATTTGGCATTTAGCAGTGCTCAAGTATTCAGTGAGTTTGAAGCGATTGTGCTGGGAGGTATTTATTGGCACAAAGGTATGGTCAGTTTTCACAAGCTATTGGCCATTGATGAGGTGCGTGCGATTAAAGCCTATATTCTCAAACGCGCAAAAGAGCGGCGTGAAGAGATGTTATCACCAAAGTGGTGGGTGTCTGTAAAAGTAGGTTTTTTTAATTTGTTGATGAGCCTGGCGAGTATGGAGTAGATGTAGTAGGGCGGTTAGTTTGTTCTGCTGGATATCAAAGATGATCGAGTGTGGGAAATACAATGGTTTCCTGGACTGACGAAAGACGAAAGACATAAGAAATGGCCCGCTGTTTTGAAATCGGGTGGCTTTGTTCAGATCAAGAGTAGAGAAAAACAATTTTACAAAGGGGGGAGAAGGCACCTATTCTTCCCATGCTTTTATCTAAACTTAGGAAAGGAGAAGAGGCGTCATGAGGTTCGGATTTCACCTGTTTATGGTCGACCCTGTTGAGTTTCCAGATATTGCCCGCACTGCCGATGAGTGCGGTTGGGATAGTATACAGGTTGCTGACGCGCCCTTTTTTCCAGAGGTGATCTCTGTTCCTTACCCCTATACGCCAGATGGCACACGCTTTTGGCCACTTGATACTCCTGTGCTGGACCCCTGGGTAGCCATCACAGCGATGGCTGTCGTGACAAAGCGTATACGTTTCCTTCCTTCCGTACTCAGATTGGCCGTCCGTCAGCCTTTGCTGGAGGCCAAGAGTCTATGTTCAGTGGCCGCGATCTCAAACGACCGTGTTGCCCTTGGCGTAGGGCTGGCCTGGATGCCCGAGGAGTTTAAATGGCTCAAGCAAGATAAAAAGACGCGTGGTGCGCGTCAGGATGAGGCCATTCAAATCATCCGCCTTTTGATGAAAGGTGGCATGGTGGAATTCCATGGAAAGTACTACGACTTTGACCGCCTAACGATGGCACCGGTACCGAAGAAGTGCATACCGATTTACGTTGGCGGTACAACAACGCCAGCGCTACGTCGGGCAGCGCGTTATGGCGACGGCTGGGTTAGCGTCATTCATTCAATGGAGGAGGTCGAAGGGCTTGTGGCGGAACTGAATGGTTTTCGTCGGGAATTTGGGCGTGAAAATGAACCGTTTGACATTATGATGCACTGCCCTGATGCCGAGACGGTGGACGATATCCGTCGTCTGGAAGATATGGGTGTCACCGATCTTCAAATTACACCATGGAGTGAGCGGATTCTGGCTGAAATGGGCGTGGGGGCCATTATGCAACAGCAACCCTCGCTAGCCGTGAAGCAGGATGCTATCAAGCGTTATGCTGATGATGTGATTGCTAAATTTGTTGGGTAGGGATTCCAATTCGCTGACAAACTATCTGATTATTAGTCCTTTTTAACTTGTTATCAGGCTCTTCTCCGCTTTGATGAGGTAAAAAGAAGAAAAGAGATGTTAAAGCTTCACTAAGCTGTTGAAATATAAGGTCTCTTACGCCATATAAGTCAAAAGATAAATGAGCCTTAACATCGCGAGCAAAATATTGAGCCTTCCAGGACAACTTGTCAAACAAGCTCAGCACGATTTATCGCAACAAAAGCTCGTCATTCGCAAACGTGATCGCCGTTACCGCACCATCGATCCCCTTAGCGCTAAGCCTGCAGTAGTGAACCGTTACGTAAGTCGAACTATCCGCGACGTACCGCTGTGTGGCTATGATTGCCATCTTGAAATTGAACTTGCTCAGGTGATCGACAGTGAAGGAAAGCGTCGCATGGAAACCTGTGAGTTTGTAGACAAAGGCAGTCGTTACACGTTACGACTGTGTCGGTTAGTGAGCGGTTTATGTCGCCACATGAGCAT
>PIVM01000764.1 GCA_003353945.1 Gammaproteobacteria bacterium | reverse complement strand
TTATCATCACCTTTATATTGTAATGTTCTACATTTGTTACTTCTCATATTAGTATATTTGATATTATTGTTTTCTTCTTTATTAATATATGTTTTATCTAAATATAATTCTAATATTTTTAAACCTTCCATTCCACCTAATTTATAATACATATCAGAATCAATGATATTCTTTAAGTCTTCTTTACCTTGAACTTTAATATTAATTACTCTATTATCATTATTAGTTATATTTTGAGTATTATTAGTTGTATTATTATTATTTGTTGTATTACCATTTTTCTCATTAAGTTGTTTTCTTAATTCTTCAATTATTTTATCTTTTTTTTCATTTTCTTTTTTAACTTTACAATGATTTTTATGATAATAATAACTTGATTTATTCGTGTAAGTTTTTTCACAATCTACACAAGAATACACCTTTTTCCGGACCAATGCTGGACTTTTCTGGACTAAAACTGGACCAATACTGGACTTTTCTGGACTTTTACACCCTTTTTCAATATTCTTTAAATGTTTTTTGGATTTACAATGTCTTGTCCAATGATTTTGATACTTTATCCCCTTATTACAATAATCACAATGCCTGTATATAGTTTCCATTCTTATAATATATGTATATATATTATTTTTAACTCATTTTTGGTGTAAAAATGGTGTAAATTGGTGTAAAAATGGTGTAAAAATGGTGTAAAAATGGTGTAAAAAAGTATAATATTATACATTTTAGTCCAGTTTTTTTATAGAGAGAGAGAGACGAGATATTTTTCCATATGTTTTCAGAAAAATAATGGAAAAACGAAACCTTGGATATTAAATGGATAGATATTACTTTAAAATGAATACAGTTTTGGTTTCATTTTAAAATCAACTTTTTTATTTACATACCTAATTCTTCAAGAATTTTATTTAT
>PIVM01000763.1 GCA_003353945.1 Gammaproteobacteria bacterium | reverse complement strand
CCATCGACAACGTAGGTCCAGTCATCTAGACAATGGTGCTTATGTATAAGCTGTTTTACGTATTTTGACTTGCGAATCTTGAATAAATAATCGAGCCCTTTTTGTTCTGCCGAGGTCATAACATCCTCTACACCCCAGTCACTGTCACCTCGAATAAATTGAGGCCATAACGACCTCGGAAGACGATCCAGCAACTCCCACAAACCAGGAGATGAATGACTTGCCGCTGTATCAGTGCCCGGCTTTACTTCAACGTCTAAAACTAATCGCAGGTTGGCTATCATATAGGTGTGGTAAGTATGGGAAGGTCGTCCAGGTTTATGGGGATTGTAGCCTACCGTGGCACCTTCCTGGTGGCCATAAAGTGATTTTACAGTCACATCAGAATCAAGAATCCAGGGTTGCGATAGCAGTGGCTCATAGCAATGTTGTAAATGGTTTTGTAGCCAATCAATACCTTCTTCTTCGTCAATTTTTTTCAATGCCCTACAGGCCGAATCATGACTAACTACTTTTGACATTCCAAGTAATTGTGTGTTGACGGTGTCTCCCAGTAAACTGGCTATGTGTGCGTATCGACTATGGCCCGACAAAATAGATAGTAGAAACGATCCCAGAATATCCAGTTTTTTTGGTGCGTTGTTGCTTCGATAATGTAATGGGCAACTGGCAACCCAGGGCTCGAAAAGACCGCCAACTTTCAAGTATTGAATGAAAAAAGGGAGTTGCCCGATTGGTGTAACGGCAGCTGTTGGGTCCCATTCCACATGAATTTTCCCGCCGTAAGTTTCTGCGGCAAGCTGATTGTTTATTGTGCTATCTTGCGCCTGGGCGGTCTCACCCTCTGGGTGCAGCATTTTTTTGTCAACTGGCATGGCAATTATCTTTGTAATTCCTCGGGTTAGGCCATTTT
>PIVM01000762.1 GCA_003353945.1 Gammaproteobacteria bacterium | reverse complement strand
TACCAAGTTTGTTCACTAGGGGGCGCTGCAATCATTTTCTGGTTTTTTATGAATTTTTTCGTTCATTTTTTTGGCAAATCTTAAAAAATCTTCTTCTCCGAAACCGCCGGGCCGATTTCTTCGAAATCACACAGGAACACTCCTGGGGGTTCCCAGACCTTAATTTGTTCACCAGGTGGCGCTGCGATTTTTTGCAATTTTTTTATGCATTTTTGTGTGTTTTTGCAATTTTTGTTTTCTTCTCCGAAACCGCTGGCTGGATTCTCTTCAAACTTGTTGGGGATATAGCTTAGGTGGATATATACCAAGTTTGTTCACTAGGGGGCGCTGCGATCATTTTCTGATTTTTGACGAATTTTTTACTTGGGTTCATGATCGACTAGCATGCTTCCCAATGTGAGCCCTATAGTTTAACATGGCTAATGTACATTTTTGACTTCTTCTCAAAAACCGTTAGCCGAATTCACTTCAAACTTGGTGGGGATGTACCTTGGGTGGATGGCTACCAAGTTTGTTCACTAGGTGGCGCTGCGATCATTTTCAGATTTTCTATGAATTTCTTTGTTCATTTTTTTTGAAAATCTTTAAAAATCTTCTCCGAAAGTTACTGTTGACTGTTAGGTCAAAGGTCAAGGTTACAGGGGCACAACAATTCATGTCTTCGGAATCACTAATCTCATCTGCTTCTGGTAAATGCATGTGTAAGACAGCTGAGCCCGGACTGTTCACACAGTCCTCTTGTTTATGAATTTTTTCGTTCATTTTTGGGCAAATCTTAAAAAATCTTCTTCTCCGAAACTGCCAGGCCGATTTCTTCGAAATCACACAGGAACACTCCTGGGGGGTCCCAGACCTTAATTTGTTCACCAGGTGGCGCTGCGATTTTTTCCAATTTTTTTACGATTTTTTTTGC
>PIVM01000107.1 GCA_003353945.1 Gammaproteobacteria bacterium | reverse complement strand
GGCGCAGAGCCTGCCCCGTGCAACGTTTTGGGTATATTGGAATATGTAACCATTTGAACAACGAAGGTGAGGGAGCAGGAAGCAAGCCTAATTGGAAAATTTATTATTTCCGCGGCCCTTAAGGAAAGCGCTTTATTTAAATACGTTATAAGATTGAATAGTAATAGCAGAGATCTATGAAATAACTTTATGTGGAAATGATGGAGGGGCCAATAATTAAGTGACACAACGCCAGAAATTATTGATACTGGTTATAGCATTGAAGTAGGCGTAATATTTTTTAGCAGTGGTGGTTGATATTTCATTCAACTCTGCCCGTAGGTTATAACTGCACGTCAGCGGAGATCTGATGTTCTCGCATGTAGAAATTGCATGGCTGTATTGTCGCAAATGGTGCATTGCTATCTCAATGTTGCATCGGATTTCCTACGCTCGCTTGTTTCTCTCTTTCATCGGCTTGTTGGTGGTGAGTTGTGGTGAATTGGCGTCGCCGCAATACCAGCGACCTGTGGCAGGGGAAAAAGCGCAATGGTCCGAGGAACATATTAGTACTGATGCAGACCAAGTCATTAGATCGGACTGGTGGCGAAATTTTGGTGATCCATATCTTGATAAACTCATTGCTCAGGCCCGTGAAAACAATATAGATCTAAAGATACTGGCGGCCCGTACTGGTGTTGCAGCGGCAGCGATCAATCAAGTCAATGCCACGCGGTTGCCAACCATTGATGCAGCGTTGGGTGCCAATTACCAGAAAAGACCCTCTGTGTCGGGTAGCTCCCAGGCCAGTTACGCAACGGCGCTGGGCTGGGAAGTGGATGTTTGGGGTAAACTGAAAAAAGGGGTTAAAGCACAACAGGCTGGACTTCGAGCTACAGCAGCAGATTGGCGGGCCGGTTACCTCACGCTGGCTGCCGATGTATCTGCTACCTATTTTCAAATACGCCAGTTCGACGAGCAAATCGACCAACAGCGTTGGTCAGTGGCCACCAGTGAAAAAATACAAACGATCTACGAATCACAACTAAAAGATGGTTTGGTTCCGCAAACGCAAGTGTTACAACAGCAAGCGGAAGTCAGCCGTTTGCGCAAGGATCTGCTGGAATTACACCGTCTTCGAAAGCTGGCCGCCAATGCGCTAGCAACTCTGCTTGGCTTGCCTGCAGGGAAATTGAATGTACCCAAAAAGCATTTAAGCGATACGGTACGTATGATTCCGGTGCCAGCCGGTTTGCCGTCTGAACTGCTGTTGAAACGCCCCGATATTATTGCTGCGGAATATCGGGTGCTTCAAGCTTATGAACTGGAAGGACAAGCCAGACTAGCCAAGTTTCCATCGATCAGTTTAACGTCCAACCTCGGCAACACCAGTGATTCGCTGTCGAATCTGATAAAAACCTGGAGTTTTGGTTTGGCGCCAACAGTCAGCATTCCCATTTTTGATCCCGGAGTCAAAGCACGTTATAAAGTGAGTCAAGCAGAGACTGTGGTAGTCGAAGAACAATACAGGAAAACAGTGATGCGCGCTTTTGAAGAAGTAGAAAGTGCGCTGGTAAATCTGGCCAATCGAAAGCAACAACACGAACACTTGCGCCTACGTCGGGAAAAGCTTGACCTGGTTGCCGAACAAATCCATGCGCGCTTGGAAGAGGGTATGTTGACACAACTGGAAGTGTTTGAGTCGGAGCGTGCACTGTTAGCCGCTAAGCAGCAGTTGCTGGCCAATCAACAGCTCATTTTGGAGGGCACCGTTTCATTGTATAAGGCGCTAGGTGGGGGCTGGCCCGAGGAGTATGTTAAGCCAGGTGGGTAGTCGAAGCGTTAGCGATTATTGAAGCAATGTGGAAAGAGATGCGGGTTGGATATATTAATTAAAGTGGAATGAGTCAATGGACGAGAATGGCGCGGAATTAAAACGATTAACTCAAGCACTTGAGGACCATAGCGCCGAGGGTATTGAAATTCTCGCTTCAGAACCTTCGCGTTTGATCCAACTGACCATCTCACTCATTGCCGGAATATTAGTCGTCGCTTTTCTCTGGTCGTTTATTGGTCACGCCGATGTGATCGTAACAGCGACCGGCACACTGGGTCCTGATTCGGACGTCCGGCGATTTTATGCGCCGATAGAAGGTGAGTTGGTGGATATCTTTATCGCGGAGGGCCAACCGGTCGCAGAGGGCGATGTGTTAGCTCGTTTGAATGCCCGTGGGGCTATCCGGATCGCCTCGAAATCATTGGAGGCTAATCTCAATCTCGTCAATGCCAAGCGAGAGGTTGAACGATTTGTCGATCGAAAAAAACTGATGCTAAGACGAGTCCAGGCACTTGAGCGGCAGATAGATATTGCGCGCAGTCAACATGAAAAACGCGTTGTTGAAGGCATGGCGAAACTGGGCGAGGCGCAGAAAGCCAAGTTGGCGGAGGCACGTGGAAATCTGGAAAAAGCGATCCGAACCCTTGAGGTGGCGCGAGAGGAGCTCGCCAAATATGAACGCTTATACAAGTTGCCGGGCGGTGGTGGTGTTGCTCGGGACGAAGTCGAGCAGGCACGAAGTGCATTGGTGATCGCGGGGGCTGACCACAAGGTTGCCGGGGCCAAATTGGGTGAGCTGGATTTTATACTTAGCAATCAGTATGACGAAGCGCTGGCAAAACTTGAGGGCAGTGATCAGGAACTCACGGCCTTACAGATTGAGCATGATCTAAAGCTGGACGAAATTCAGCGTGAAGCTAACAAAGTGCAAGTTCAGCTGCGTAGTGCGGAGCTTGAGGCTGACGTTGCATCGAGGATTACATTTGACAATATTGATGAAGATAATTTTTTACGCATCCTCGCGCCAGTATCGGGCGTTATTACAGAAGTGAGCTTTACTCAAAGGGGAGACAAGATACAGGCCAACACGCCCCTGGGTGGTATTGCCGCGCATGATGCCAGACTGGTTTTAAGAATTGAAATAAAGGAGTCAGACCGGGCGTTCCTGCGGGTAGGGCAGGGTGTGAAGATGAAATTCAATGCCTTCCCGTTTCAGCGCTATGGTTTTATTGAGGGGAAATTGGAATATATCTCACCCTCCACACAGGTATCTGACAAATTGCAGATACCTGTGTATAAAGGCCGCGTTAATCTGCGCAAAGAATTTTTTGAAATTGAGGAAGAACAACTGCCTTTACGATTTGGTATGGAGGCGATTGCTGAAATTGTGGTTCGCCAACGACGGATATTTGATTTGGTCTTAGATCCGTTTCGTAAGCTCAAGGGTTGAATGGTGCCGTAAATTAGAGAAGGAATTTGAATATGTCAGGTATTGTGAAAATTGATGGGGAAGTGTTTGGCACCGAGGATTTTATCAGATTGCTTAAGCTAAACGGTCGTTTTGAAAGCCTGATGGAGGATGTTCTCAAAGACCAGCTGGTGGTCAGGGCTGCTAAAAAGCGAGGTATCAGGCTAAGCGATGAGGAAATTCAGGAGCGTGCTGATCAGTTTCGACGAGTCCACGATTTACATCGGGCCAAGGATGCCAATGATTATTTTAATGCATTGGGGATATCGCTGGAAGATTTTGAGATGTTCATTACCGATATGTTATATCAGGAAAAGGTAATGATGCAGGTGTGTAACGAAGAGGCGATTGAGGCGTTTTTTCAGGCCAATTCGCCGAGATTTGAATGCATCGAAGTGAGCCATATTGTTATTGATTCCGAGGGTGGGGCAAAGGAGCTAATGTCGGTACTCAGTGAGGACCCTGACAGTTTTCAGGAGATGGCTCAGGAGCACTCGATAGCTGATACTCGTACTGAAGGTGGGCGTATCGGCAAGATGATACGTGGTTGCTTGCGTGGCGATGTCGAAGCCAAAGTGTTTAATGCTCAGACCGGGGATTTGTTGGGCCCGTTTTCTGCAGGCGATGATGAGCATTTTGAAATTTTCAGGATTGACAGCAAATGCCCGGCACTGCTGGACGATGATGCTCGTGATGAAATTCGACGCTTGTTGCGTGACCAGTGGTTGGCAGCCAAGGCCAGGGAACATCGTATTGAAATGATGTAGTCAATCCTGCTGGGTTATTAGCAGTTAAGGAACTACTACGGGGGCTTGCCCATTGACTGAAGAATCGCTATTGGATTTTCTTGCGAGCATAGAAATCTTATCGGCTTTCGAGCGAGCCGAGATTGAGATGTTGGCAGGACATGCGGAGGCTAGGTTTTTTCAATTTGGCGATACGGTCATACAGGCCGGTGACAGTGCCAGCGGTCTGTATGTAATTAAAACCGGTGCTGTGCGCATATTTACCGAAGAGCAAGGTAAAGAAATCAGTTTGGGGGTGCGCAAGGCAGGCGAAGTGTTCGCGGAATTGGCTGTATTGCGTGAGGTGCGCCATGAAACATCGGTGAGAGCGTCGGGTAAAGTTGAGCTGCTGTTTATCTCAAGAGAAGGGTTTAGCCCACTGTTGGCTAGTAATGATAAAGCAAGGGCTTTTGTCAGTAGCTATGTGGCGATTAATTCGGTCGGCGGTTTTGTCAGTCGCCTGTTTGATTTGCGGGGCAAGATCGACAAAAAGGAGATCGAGAATGTTGTTAGCACGGTTGGGATCAAGCGCATTGCAGCAGGTAAACCCATTCTAACTCAGGACAGCAGAGAGGATCGCCGCCTCTACGTAGTCCGTCAGGGAGCGGTGAAAATAGCTCGAGAGGAAGAAGGCGTTGAATACCCGATTGCCACGTTATCCAAAGGGGAGACCTTTGGTGAAAAAGCATGTCTGCTGCGCCAGGAGCAAGGGCTGTCAGCCAGCGCGGTGACCGATACGGTGTTGCTGGTTATTCCGGAACAAACCGTGCATTTTATCCTCGATCGCAATAAAAAATTGCGATCGGTGCTGGAAGATCGCATCCTCTTTGCTGATCGCGAGTTAGAGCGGCAAAAAAAATTGGCGGAGCGGCGTAGGCGGCCGTTAATGCTGGATTTGCGCTCAAAGGCCCAGCGCGGTGAACACATTATTAAACGTTTCCCCCTTGTCGAGCAGGCTGAAGAAATGGATTGTGGCGCTGCCTGCCTCGCCATGATCTGCAAAAACTACGGTATCCCCCTGACCCTGGGCAAGTTACGCGAAATGGCCAACGTGACCAGAGAAGGGGCGACCTTGGAAAGTCTCGCTCGGGTGGGCGAATCGCTGGGTTTTAATACGCGCGGTGTGCAGTGTACCTTTGAATCTCTATTGGGTTTTGAACTGCCCTTTATCGCCCACTGGGAGGGATACCATTATATTATCGTTTACGGCATCTCCAAGCATCATGTGTGGGTGGCGGATCCCGGTCCCGGTTTCAGGAAACTGACCGTTGAGGAGTTTGAGCGTGGCTGGAGTGGCACATGTCTGCTGTTTAATCCCGGTTCTTCAATGGTTCAAATTGGCGAAAGCACATCTCCCTGGGTGCGTTTTGTCGGCTATCTCAGGCCTTACAAAAAAGTGCTGGGTCATCTGTTTCTGGGAACCTTCATCATCCAGTTGCTCGGTATTGCCCCGCCTATCATCATCCAAAATATTCTTGACCGGGTCATCGTTCACCAGAACGTACCATTGCTCAATCTGCTGATTTCCGGACTGATCATTACCACTGTGTTTACCCAACTCACCATGGTATTACGCTCATTTTTGACCGCTTATATGGTCAGGAATATGGACTTCACCATGATGTCGCATTTCTTTAAACATGCGATGTCATTACCTCTGTCTTTTTTCGATAAACGCAAGACGGGCGATATTTTTGCACGCTTTCAGGAAAATCAGACTATCCGGGCATTTCTGACCGGAGCGACGGTTACGACAGTGTTGAACCTATTAATGGTGTTTATCTATTTCACCATTTTATTTCTCTATAACGTCAAACTGACCCTGTTACTGATCGCTTTTGTCATACCGATTATGGGATTGACGGTCGCCGTTACACCTAAGCTCAAAGACTACGCCAGGCAAACCTTTACTGCCTCAACGGATGCCGAGGCGGCTTTAATGGAAACCCTGAGTGGGGCTGAAACCATCAAGGGGATGGGTATAGAGCGCACCATGCGGATGAACTGGGAAAAGAAATATGTGAAATCACTTAACATCCAGTATCGATCGCAAAGGTTCAGCATCTTTGTCGGGCTTGTCAGTCAATTGATCAATGCCGCAACCACCATTGTGATTCTGTGGGTGGGTGCCAATCTGGTGCTGAGTCAGGAGTTGACCATTGGCCAGCTCATGGCATTCAACGCCTTGATGGGCAGTGTGTTAGCGCCACTCATGGGGTTGGTTGGTTTGTGGGGTCAGGTCCACAGTGCCGGGGTTGCCATGGAGCGTCTAGGGGACGTGTTGGATCTGGAGCCAGAGCAAAAAACGGAAGATATTGCCTCAAGAGTGATGTTGCCAGATTTGCGCGGTGATATTGAGTTTGAAGGGGTCTACTTTAGATACGGCGGGTCGGAAACGAACTATGTGCTTGAAAATATCAGCTTCGAGATCAAAGCGGGAGAGTTGATCGCTATTGTGGGCCAAAGTGGTTCGGGCAAAACGACCCTGGCGAAACTGCTAGTGGGCTTTTATCAGCCAAACGAGGGAAAAATCAGTGTGGATGGTTATGACCTGGGTTTGGTGGACAAGGAGTATTTTCGTGCCCAGGTGGGCTACGTCATGCAGTCGAACCTGTTGTTTTCAGGCAGCGTAGCAGAAAACATTGCGGCAGGAGAGGCCAATCCTGATCGTCGCCGTATTGTCGAAGTCGCCAAAATGGCCGACGCCCATGATTTTATTAACGCGATGCCATTGGGTTACGAGCAGATGGTAGGTGAGAGGGGGATGGGTTTATCTGGCGGTCAGATGCAACGGGTCTGCATTGCCAGGGCGCTATACCATGATCCACGGCTGTTGATTTTTGATGAAGCCACTTCTGCGCTGGACAGCCAATCGGAGAGTAATATTTTGGCGAATATGCAGAACATACTCAAGGGCAGGACTGGCGTGGTGATCGCGCATCGCCTGAGTACGATTATGCAGGCAAACAAGATTCTGGTGCTTTATGAGGGCTCGGTCATCGAGCATGGTAGTCATCAGGAACTTGTCGATCGTAAGGGGATGTATTACCAGTTAGTGCAAAAACAGATGTCAGGTAGTGAATGAAACTGTACAACGTACGAAAAAAAAGCTCGGCCATCTCCTGTGCCGGGGTGATGGAAAAAGTGGAGATTCTTCGCTCTACCTTGCGCTGGGCAAACAATTTGGAGCGTCCTGAAATTCAAAAACTGCTTAATCAATGCAATACGCTACGCGATGAAGTGATGCAGTTATCCCATAAGGAGCGCTTTATTGAGGCCTCCGCTCAACGACAACCCGAAAAGAGCGAGTCGGAGGCGCAAAGGCGCCAGGCTTTGTTGGAGCGCAGTTTTGTCTTTGAGGGTGTTTTTGGGGAAAACCCCAAACTGTTGGCAGCTCTGGAAATTGCCGAAAAAGCAGCACCCACTGATCTGCCCGTACTAATTGATGGGGAAAGTGGTACCGGAAAAGAACTGATGGCCAAGGTGATTCACGCCAATGGAAGCAGAGCGGATATGCCCCTGATTTCGGTTAATTGCGGTGCTATTCCAGATAGTTTGTTGGAGTCTGAGTTGTTCGGTCACAAAAAAGGCGCTTTTACGGGGGCCAGCAGTGACCGTAAAGGTAAGTTTGAAAGTGCCCACCAAGGGACAATTTTCCTGGATGAAATCGGTGAGCTGCCGCTGCAAAGTCAGGTCAAATTGTTACGTGTATTGCAATCGAATGAGATACAACGAGTTGGATCGGACCAGGCGCTTGAAGTGGACGCAAGGGTAGTGGCAGCGACTAACAAAAACCTTCGCCAGCTCAGTCAACAGGGTGCTTTTAGGGAAGATCTGTTTTACCGACTCAGTGTCATTCAGGTAACGGTGCCACCGCTGCGAGAGCGCAAAGACGAATTACCGTTACTGGTGGACTATTTCTGTACAGAAGCCGCAGAAAGATTGAACCGAACGCCGTTGACCTTTAGCAAATCGTTGGAGGCATATTTACGAAATTATGAATATCCTGGAAATATTCGTGAGCTACGCAATATTATCTACCGCTTGTCTTGTCTCGCTGATGCCACTGCAGACATTGTGCATTTGCCTGAGGAGATCAGGCCAAGCGCTGCTGCGACCAAACAGCTGGCCTTTATGACCGATACCGATAGCGGATCATTGGCGGATATTAAAAAATCCGCCAGTGACCAGGCGGAGAAGCAGTATTTAGAAAGTGGACTGCGGGAGGTAAATGGCAAAGTGATTGAATTGGCACGACGTATTGATATGAACCGATCCCATCTGCAAACACTGTTGAAGAAACACGGTCTGAATTCCAAGGACTTTCGAAAGTCAGTAACACTTCCGTAGCGTAATTTCAGCCTCATTTAAGTATTAGAAAATACTGAACTGAAAGCGGGGACATCAGGGTCTTGTTTTTTGTATATTTTAAAATGATTGCGAAGTATGCGGTTTGATCGTAACTGAATCGTATTGTTTCCGCCTTCCTTTTCTGCCGTCCTTATAGAGCGCTTTTTCTGGTTTTTTTGATGTGTAATATCTTGAGCCCAATCGCAGAAACAAGGAGTTCTGATAGGAGAGGCGGTATATTTGTCGAAGCAGATCTACAGGCCTACGTTGTATGGTCGTAAGCACTCAGATTCAGCGTCGCAATAAAGGCGTAGCAATCCTCACAAGCTGCTATTATTGCTTCCGCTGAGTCCCTGGTCAGAGGCGATACTGATCTTTGCCGCATCGCCGGCCTCAACGTTGATCATGCTTAGCTGAAGCTGGTTGTTGGTTTGACTGATCAGCTGGTCGATGTTGTTGGTGATTTCGTAGTTGTTCACTTCAAAATTGCCTATATTTAAGTACACCGCTGTTGGAAGCTGGCGCGAAGCAGAACGAAACAAAAAGGAGCTGGCGATGCCACTCCCGCAGATTGTACGGCTTGCTTTTGTGGTGATGTTGCGAAGATTGCTTAAATCTTTGATCACTATTGTCTGAGCCACTTTTTCTATCTCCGTCATTTGGTGCAATAAGTTGCGCGTCTAATAAAATTTGTAAACATATTTAGCATCATGTCTGCATTAAATGTGCCATTGTTGGAGGCGTGCGCGTCTTTAAAGCTATGCGATAGTTTTACTATTAGATTTTGAAAGCAGGCGGGAGATATTTCAGTATTCGTTAACCGGTCGTTGAATAAAAAGTGTTTGCTTTCAGCTAACTATGAAAGGCAATGGAACAGTATCTCTGATCGAGATTCTCTCGGTAGGTGATAACTCTACATTATGTATTGAAACTGTTATGAGTTACTACATGTGTCGGATGGGGTAGCCTGCGGTGAGTAGTGTTGTTGGTGATCCAACAGCAATCGAATTTGTGTTGGTTGTATCCCATCGTTTATCGTCATTGTTTTTTTAGTATCGCGGTTACAAAATCATCATAGAAAAATAAACACTCCATTTTTCAATAGGCTAACACATTATTTTTCGTTTTTTTCAGATTTGGCACAGCTGCTGCAGTAACCCTATCGTGAACGAGCAACAGGCTCAAACCACTTTAAAAGCATAACCTAAACCAAACTGAGGAAAAGACGATGTTAAAAATTAACGATTTAGCAATTAGCAAAGAACTCGATAGCAAGGCAATGGCCGGTGTTCGAGGTGGCCAGGACCCACTGGCAGCGCTCTCTATACTTCTTGATAACTCGACCACGCTGAGGAACAAAGTGGCTGACGTAGACCAGATGTTTTCCCTGGGACTGGCACAAAACAATGCGGGTGCGGTAACTAACAACCAAGCTATTCAAGGTGGCAACGGCATCACTTACGCACCGGTTACGCAGCATCTGGACCAAGCCAACTGGATGGACGTGTACGGAATCGGCAACACATCGGTTAGCTAATAGTAGAACACGGATGTTGAGTGGCGAAGACCTTTTGGTCTTCACCCACTTCTACTTTATTTCGAAACAATGTATTTAATTTGAGGAAATTACCATGTTAAAAATTAGAGATTTAGCAAGCAGCAAAGAACTAGACAGCAAAACTATGGCAGAAGTACGAGGTGGTTTTGACCCCTTCGCCATATTTGGCGCTTCTACTAGCATGACCAGCAAGGTGGCGGATGTTGATCAGGTATTTCAGTTCGCATTTGCCCAGAGTAATGCAGGAGACGTGACTAATAATCAAGCTCTCTCGGGAGGTAACGGTATTTTATATGCCCCGGTTGATCAAAGCTTGAGTCAGTACAGTGACCTGTCTGTTTTTGATATTGGAAATACTAGCATCTCATGATTACCAATGAATAACTAATCGAGATAACGGGGCCTTTAGGCCCCTTTTTTAATTTTTTGAATGATACGATCGACCATGAAATGGCCCGCTGGCTGTTTTTGAAGAATATCTGAATAGTTAGAACTGCCAGACGGGAAGCAGAGGCTAATTTCCTACAACCCCGATTACTAGAACATGCTAGAAGGGGTGAAGCCATTAACAAGGCAGCGCTTTGTGGCGATGGGATTCAACGTACTTCCCTGAAAGGAAACACTAACACTATATGTAGTGTTTGGTGGTCGCATGCTGCTCAGACCCTAACGTTAACATTTTAGAGGGAGCGGGCGTACTCCGAAGCCAATTTAGCACTCACGTCATCCCCGTGAAAACGGGGGCCCAGAAAAAAGAGAGCGCATTTATGCGCACATAAATTTGCTGCAGGTTCGCATTGAAATTGAATTTAGAATTGAATTTAGAATTGAATAAAATATCGAGGTGTCGTCAGGTAATTGCTGCTGCAAGCAGCGCTTTTTGTACTGGGTTCCCGCGTTCGCGGGAATGACGGTAGCGTAAAACCCATATTGGGATAATGTCCGCTTAAGATTTGCGGACACTGAATGGCACAGTTATCAGAAAATGGCTAACCACAACATGTAGTGGTTGGTGGAGCTAATAGGATGCCCGTTGATATGTACACATTTTCATCGTGTCGTTACTTGGTTGGTATTGAGTAACTATTTTGACAACTTTGAGGGCTAGGTTTTGTGAAAGAGAGAAAGGAGAGTATTGCTATAGGAGCATCAGAACGCACACGTAAATATGCTGATGCATATTGCCCAAAAGCGTATTGTTTATCTGGTGAAATCGGGTCTGAGTTTTACAGATGCGACCGCTATCTAAAAAAATCGACCTGCCTAAAAATGTACTTATGTTGCATTATTGTTCAAGATCAGCATTGTAATATGGTAGTTGAACTGAAAAATTAGTGATGTCTACCGAACGTCTAAACTGCAATGTGTGTGTTCAGACTCCTCCCCAAATACATGGGATGCCCCGCCAGCCTTGACCTCATTTTTGGGATTCTGATTTCATGGCGTAAATTTCCGTGGGCACCAAATGGCCAATTCAAGCTTTCGGTCATTTCGATGCAGTTTTATTAACCAGCAAAAACCGAAATGGCCCGCCCTGCAGGAGTCGAACCTGCCACCTTCCCCTTAGGAGGGGAGATATTTAATATGTATATTGCATGATTAAATATGGCATATAATGTAGTTAATATATTTAAATATATATAAAACAGCACTATAGCAAATAATATATGAGACAAGTTAAAAACATTTACTTCGCTACTTTGTTGTTCTGTTGGTCACCATGTCACAAGCATCAAAAAGAAGGAATTTGACTGATAGCTTGGAGTATATACAAACCAATAATGTTACAGATGTAATAATAGTACTGAGAAGAAAGGTCTGGCGCAAGCGGATTTGAGCTGCTGGAGCGGTAGGTATAAGAGCTCGCTTGACTGTAACAATACAGTCTGCTAGGCTGTAGTTATACACTGTAACAGTACAGTAGAAGGGGGCTTATGATCGCTCAAACTGAACAACTACTGCAACGTGGTCCCGCCGTTACCGGCTCCTTGCTGCCGGCCCTGTTCAATATTTTTGGCCAATGGAGTTTGACGGGTGCACAGCAAATGACATTGTTGGGACTCAGCAATGAGAAAACCCTGTACAACTGGAAGAGTCATCCTGAAAAGGCCAAGCTGACTCGCGATCTGCTGGAGCGGGCCAGTTATATCCTGGGTATTTACAAATCCCTGGAGATCCTGTTACCCGACCAGGTTCTGGCAGATCGTTGGCTTTCAACTCCCAGCGATAACCCGGTCTTCAATGGAACCGCGCCGCTTGATCGGTTGTTGGCAGGGCAGGTTGTTGATTTGGCGATTGTCAGGAATCTTCTGGATGCTGAACGGGGCGGTTGGTGACTGATCTAAAGTCGCTTCTCGAAAGCCAGGTCGATGAGCGCGTCTATCGGGTTATTTTGTCCCGCTACCCGCAAATCCATTTGTTTGAGCGAGTATCATCACCGGAAGATTGGGAGGTGTTGTATGCAGTGGAGTCGCTCACTAATCCGCGCCTGAGAGACGAGGTGGGTGATATTCGTTTGGTGGCGCCTGAGGACCGTGTCTATGGTGAAGGTGCATCCTGGATTATGGCCGCTTTCACACATCCGCCCGTCGATGGCCGCGGTGGTCGATTCAACAAGGATTTCGGCATCTATTACTGCGCTGGCGAAGAATCTATTGCCATTGCTGAGTCCTCATACCATCGAGCGCGTTTTCTGCAAGAGTCCAGAATTGAAAAGACGACTCAGGAAATGCGTGTTATACGCGCACAGCTTGGTCCAGCGATCCTGCACGATGTGCGACATCTGCCGGATTCAGCCATCTACGATCCGGATCATTATGGTGAATCACAACAACTCGGGTTTGCTCTGAGGAATGCCAAAAGTTTTGGTGTTCATTATCGGAGTGTGCGGGCTGTGGGTGAATGCTTCGGAGTGATACGCCCCAGCGTCTTGTCAGATGCAATCCACTGGCGGTATTTGCGATATCACTATGATCAGGGAGAGATCGTCGACGTTGAAGCTCTTGATGGTAGAGGAGGGAGGTAAATCATCGTGTTTAATGAACTGCTTTGGATATTTTCGCGACTACCCGATGACTACGTGGTGCTTGATACCGAAACGACGGGACTGCCAGACAAGGATGGGCTGCCTGATATTATTACCTTGGGTGTGACCATCGTAAAGGATAGAAAGATTGTCGATACAGTAGAGTTTTCAGCGCGACCACTGCGTGAAATTTCTAAACAAGCCCAATCAATACACGGAATCAGTAACGAGCAAGCGTCCGAGTTCGACACGTTTGAATCACAGTGGCCAGAGATAGTCAGTCACCTGAACAATCAACTGATTGTGATACATAACGCCAGTTTTGACTGGCCTATATTGCTCGATCATATTTCCCGTTATGACCTGAAGAAACCAAGCGTCAAGGGCGTATTTTGTAGTCAAAAAGCGGTCATACCTTGGGCGCAATCGTTGGGTTTGGAATGCGGTCACAGAGGCCCGTCATTGGACGTCCTAACAAGAAAGCTAGACGTACAAGATTTAAGAGAGATGGCAAATGGCATTCACGGGGCTGGCATTGACAGTCGGCAAACAGGCTTGGTTATCGCAGCGTTGAACAGATTAAGTTTATTCCCCGATGGATAAATTATCGAAAATTCTATGACGTTACAATAAAAAAGATACAAAAAACGCACTGTAAATCAATTTATCTATGCTGAATATTATATGTATTCAATTATTACAGTCATATATAGACTTAATAGTGAGACATAAAATCACAGATAAAACGATACCTCACTAAAAGTCTAATCAATATGGTAGTCATGTCACAATATGCTACTATTTGCAAATAACTGATAGCCTAGATTCCAATAGCGAAAGCAACTCCCCAAAACCGACAATCGAATTCCCTGTTCTCACACGACTTTGTGAAGGTGCTGGAGTGGATACTTCAGTACTTTCGGAATTGATTTCGCTTTTAGGTATCGTTGAGGGATTCAAGGATTTTCCCCAACTTTTCGAAATTCTACTGCCCGTTTCCCATATGGCAGTGACCAGTGAGCTACCTCCCCGAGGGAATTGGTATCAGTGGTATGTTGCTATCAGACGAGTACATGCTTATGCAGAGGAGTACAGGCATCAATTTTCCCGTACAGTAGCAACATCGGGTAGAAATATTCTAAAAAGTTCCTATGGAAAGAAGCCGATTCTGAGCGCGATTACGCAGTCCTCTTACATCAACAACCGAGCGCTCTCTCGACTACAAGCCATATTGATTTCAGCTCAGTATTACCAGGTTCTAAAAAGTAAGAATCAGAAAAAAGCAGCATTTGCCACGGCACTTCGAGTTGTATCGGCGAGTCTGAAAAAATTTGAACATGATGAAGTCGCCAAATACGGCAATATAGATAGGGTTGGCGCTTCATTGCTTTATAGCCTGTCGAGACTGGCAGAGCATCACAAGGGTATCGAAGAGTACCCTCATTTGAGCGAATTGGGGAATCAGCTTGTTAAGATTTGTACGTTGCTATCTGTGCACAGTACTTCCGATATTCTTCAAAATCGCTATGTGGTTGAGCCTCTTTCTGATGACGGAGAACCTTTAGGTGATGAAGGGACGCCATCTCTTTGTATCATTTCGCGAAAGGGCGCGGAAGAAGGATCGGAGCCAGACTGTGATGGGGTGCTGTATGAGTGCAAGCAACGAGATGAGGACAGTGCACTATCGAGTCAGGGCGAAGAGGCTGAGGCGAAGCAATCTCGATTTTGGATTGACCAGCTCTATGACAGTGCCTATTGGGCGCGCCATGCGTTAAATGAGATTGAAACTGCAGCTGTTGAAACATTGATTCAAGAAACACTGATCGATGATCCAATAGCATGCCTCATAGGATCACTTACTTATATCGGTGGAATCACTGCTGAAAAGATACCTTCCTTAATCATTGGGGAGGACATCACTGCTAACGCTGAAATTCTACGAAAGGTTCAACTGCCGGAAGGTGCGTTCGAACCGACAGAAGACCAGGTGAAATGGCTTGAAAAGATTGATGAAGACTATTACCTAGATTTGCCGAATTATATTCAGACGTTGATGGACAAAGTGGCGGTTGGGCCATATGACAAGGCAAAAACCCTGGGGCAATCCTTATCGATCGATCCGGCCAGTGCGGTTGGAATATTGGATGGTTGGCTCGAAAAGCTGCATCAGCGAGGACTTAAGCAGATTAATGATTACCGACTGCATAACACGCTACGTCATCGTTTAGCGGTCCGTACCCAGGACTTGGCAATGGTCAGTGCAATCTGTGGTTCTGAAGAAAAAGCGCCGCCTGTCGAGTCTTATTATGCTTCTTACCAAAAGAAAGTATTACAGCGTGAATTTTGTGAAAGTGTTCGGGAGTTATTACCCAATATGTGTGGCACTTTTACAGTGCCACTCGGTGATAAAAAGGGAGTTGAGGATAAGGGCCAATTCCTGGGCAGTAAATTAGTGCCTAACAAAAAAACCTACATTTCCGCGATTAAGGCTTATGTTGATTCTGTTGAAAACCAGATGGCAGACGTTGCGTTGTCGGTCATCGTTCAACACAATGCAGTCGCTATTTATACAGCGACTTTATGCTTAACGGTGACCGGTCATCGGCCAACGAATGATCCTTTCCCCTCTATTCAAAACATCAGCGAATCGCATCACCTCGCATTGGTAGAAGACAAGGTCGTAAGCGAAAAACGCAGGTTTCGTCTTACTGCATTACCTGACGCCGCTTGTGCGCAAATTACGGCCTATAAAAAACACCTATTAGGCTTGGCGCAGTGGTTACTTAAGCAAAATGATGTTGATGTCGACACGGCGCGGGCTGTTTATCATTTGGCGGTTTCGACGGCTGGTACTCAATCGATTCCACTGCTGTTCCGATCGGAGCAAACAGGGGAGAAAATAGTAGCGGTTGTGCTGGATATCGATAGGGTGAAGCGGTGCGCAGAAAAATTTCATCGCCTGCCCGCAAATCTAGCGCAGCGTCTCATCGAATTGACGCTACCCTTTCGCAATTTAACATATTGGCCCAAGCGCGGGGGTGGAAGAAA
>PIVM01000761.1 GCA_003353945.1 Gammaproteobacteria bacterium | reverse complement strand
TCTTCTACAACCAAATAAGGGCCGACCCACAGCAAGTCCAACTTCCTGTTCTTGTTTGCGTGGGAGAACAACCATACCCAATCATTTAGGTATAGCTTCCTGTCTCGAAGTACAAGGTCATAGCAGGATTTCTGATGTCCCAGGCTGCTCTGCAACTGTCTAACACTAAGTTGTGTGCATTCAACAAACCAGCTTGAAGCTGTTGTACAAATTCTACTCTGCATACAGATTTGACCTGGTCAGGTGGAGGCCCAAAGGTGACGTCCAGAGGTAGCGGCAACTCCCTTGCGAATACCATGAAGTTTGGAGAATACCCTGTAGTGGAGTGTACTGATGAACGGTACGCTGCCATAGCATAGGGCAGGTGGTCCTCCCAATCGGAACCACATTGGCTCACAAACATTGATAGTAGGGACAGCAAGGTTCTGTTGAAGCGTTCTGGCATCCCGTCTGACTGGGGTCTGTATGGTGATGTTCTTGTTTTGGTTATGTTGAGTAGTTTGCACATCTCCTTAAATAACTCTGATTCAAAATCAGCGCCTTGGTCTGTGTGGATAACGTATGGACTGCCAAACCTGCAGAAGACCTCTCGAACAACGGCATGAGCAATGGTTTCAGCTCTATGGTTTGACAGTGGTAGAGCTTCCGTCCATCTAGTGAAGTGGTCGACAACCACCAATATGAGATGATTGCCTTGCTTGCTAACTGGTTTGACCGTTAACACGTCCATGTGCCATCTTTCATTAGGGAATGAAGTTGGTACTTGATGTAGTGGAAGGCGGGCCATGCCTGGGCCTAGTTTTCTCTGCTGACACATCAAACACTCTTTGCACCACCTTGAGGTATCTGCTTTGTAGTGTGGCCAGTAGAATCTTTCTTCAATTCTTTTCTTGGTTCTGTCACTTCCAAAGTGTCC
>PIVM01000760.1 GCA_003353945.1 Gammaproteobacteria bacterium | reverse complement strand
GCGTGGCAGCGCAGCAATTGCACAGCTCTCTGACAGCGTTATCGCACTTGAGCGGAATCAGCAATCAGAGTCTGGAACTAGCAAAACAACTGTCAGAGTCCTTAAGAACAGATACTCGGGAGAGACAGGTGTAGCTTGTACACTCTCGTATAACAATGATACTTCGCAATTTACAGAACATGCAGTCGAACAAGAATTCGATCCAGCAACAGATTTTTGAAGCTGAGAAAGAATACTTTGAAGGGCGATTGAAACGACCTAACCAACCTACAGCAGAAGCTATTAAGCGAGCTGCCTTTATTGATAAGACCTACGTGTGGAAAGCAAATGCTGGTGTTTGACATTGAAACCGATGGGTTTCTCAGTCAGGTAACAACTATTCATTGTCTTGTAATTCATGATACGGAGGAGAACAAAACGATCACGTTCAGCGACAAGGGGCATAACGACCCTGTGGTTCGGGGTGTGCAGCTGCTCGATCAAGCGGACTGTATTTCTGGTCATAACATTATTGGCTACGATATTCCTGTCATCCACAAGCTCTATCCCTGGTTTAATCGCAATACTGGCGTGGCTGATACTTTATTACTTAGCCGTCTTGTCCATCCTAACTTAATGGAGATTGACAAGAAAAACAAATGGAGACATATGCCATTACAACTATATGGGAGGCACTCACTAGAAGCTTATGGACACCGCTTAGGTGAATATAAGGGTGAGTTCTCCAAGCACACAGACTGGAAAGATTGGTCCCCAGAAATGGAGCTTTACTGCCAGCAAGATGTAAAAGTAACCACCAAATTATGCGATCACTTTGCAACCCGCCTGGATGGGTAAAACTAGAGCACGAAGTTGCTCACATATTACAGGAGCAAGAAGAAAATGGATGGTCATTTAATGAAAGAGCTGCATGGGA
>PIVM01000106.1 GCA_003353945.1 Gammaproteobacteria bacterium | reverse complement strand
CAATATACAGATGGAAGTGACCTTAATCGCGCCGATTGCGATGGAAGACGGTCTGCGTTTTGCGATCCGTGAAGGCGGTCGTACCGTTGGCGCCGGTGTGGTAGCCAAAATTATTGAGTGATAGTTTGTATATTTAATTAAGGTCGTGCTGTAAAGTGCGGCCTTCGTTCAATAAGCAAGTGAAGAGTGTAAGTTAGGCCAGTAGCTCAATTGGCAGAGCAGCGGTCTCCAAAACCGCAGGTTGGGGGTTCGATTCCCTCCTGGCCTGCCATTATTGTTTGCCCACGTTGTTGACAGCTTGCTGCAAAACGGGGGGCGGAACACCCGGGTGCAATAGTGTGTCTGGGCATAGCTTTATTTAAGCGAAGCTGACAAAAATGGATACAAAGGCAGAAATCAGTACAGTAAGTCAATTTGACGCGGTGAAATGGGTTGTTGTTGTGGCCCTGATAGCTGTCGGTGTAGTAGGTAATAACTATTATGCTGATGAGTCGCTATTGTATCGTGTGCTAGCGCTGTTGGTGTTGGGAGCATTGGCAGCGGTGGTTGCCTTTCAAACCTCACGCGGTCTTGCCTTTTGGGGATTGATTAAGGAGTCTCGTATTGAGATTCGCAAAGTTGTTTGGCCCAATCGACAAGAAACTACTCAAACTACGTTAATTGTAGTTGGCGTTGTGCTGCTGACAGCATTATTGCTTTGGGGTTTGGATTCTTTAATTGGTTGGCTTGTTTCCTTAATCATTGGGTAGAGGTGACGCATGGGAAAGCGCTGGTACGTTGTGCATGCCTATTCTGGCTACGAGAAAAAAGTTAAGAATGCCTTGTTGGAACGGATTGAGCTAGCCGAGAAACAGGATCTTTTTGGCGATATTCTTGTACCGACCGAAGAAGTAGTGGAAATGCGTGCGGGTCAAAAACGTAAGAGTGAGCGCAAGTTTTTTCCGGGTTACGTATTAGTACAGATGGAACTGAATGATGACTCGTGGCATTTGGTCAAAGATACACCCAGAGTCATGGGGTTTATCGGTGGCAAAGCAGATAAGCCAGCACCCATTTCGGAGAAAGAAGCAAACGCCATACTACAGCGTGTTGAAGATGGTGTTGAGAAGCCAAGGCCGAAAACACTCTTCGAGCCGGGCGAAATTGTGCGCGTTGTTGATGGCCCATTTAATGATTTTAATGCTGTCGTCGAAGAAGTGAATTACGACCGGAATCGACTGTCAGTTGCAGTACAGATTTTTGGCCGTTCCACCCCGGTGGAATTAGAGTTTAGTCAGGTAGAGAAAAGCTGACAAATATGAACTGCGGTTGGATCATGTCTCTGACAGATGTTGGGGAGTATGGTCCGTCGTCTGTTTTTTTTGTAGACAGGGGAGCTTATTAAGCGGGTCATGGTTTAAGTTGGTGTTTACCAGCTTGTCAGTAAAACACGATCAGTGACGATAAGTGCTTGCACCCAAAGTGGAGAATCACAATGGCAAAGAAAATCGAAGCCTATATCAAATTACAAGTGCCTGCAGGCCAGGCAAACCCAAGTCCTCCAGTTGGACCAGCTTTGGGACAACATGGTGTCAATATCATGGAATTCTGCAAAGCTTTTAATGCCCAAAGTCAAAGTATGGAGCAGGGCATGCCGACGCCAGTGGTGATTACTGTTTATAGTGATCGAAGCTTTACCTTTATTATGAAAACACCTCCTGCTTCCGTATTACTACGAAAAGCAGTGGGTATCAAAAAGGGTAGCGGTACTCCAAATACGCATAAAGTGGGTGTTGTTAACCGTGCTCAGCTGGAAGAGATCGCGCAGATAAAAATGCCGGACTTAAATGCCTCCAATATGGATGCAGCAGTCAGAATTATCGCCGGAAGTGCTCGTAGCGCTGGTATTGATGTGGAGGGGCTAGACTAATGGCTAAATTGTCAAAAAGGCAGAAAGCGATCCGTGAAAAAATTGAAGCTGGCAAGCTCTATGGTCTTGAAGACGCAGTGGCTCTGCTAAAAGAATTGTCAGTAGTTAAATTTGCAGAATCCGTAGACGTATCAGTGAATCTGGGAGTCGATGCTCGCAAATCAGATCAGCAGGTTCGTGGCGCTACAACGCTGCCTAGTGGAGCTGGAAAAGAAGTTCGAGTTGCCGTGTTTACTCAAGGTGCTAATGCTGATGCAGCAAAGGAAGCCGGTGCGGATATTGTGGGTATGGATGAATTAGCAGCACAAGTCAAAGGTGGAGATTTGAACTTTGATGTAGTGATTGCTTCCCCTGATGCGATGAGAGTCGTAGGTCAGCTCGGACAGATATTAGGTCCGCGCGGTTTGATGCCCAATCCTAAAACAGGCACGGTTACCCCAGATGTCGCATCAGCTGTTAAAAATGCAAAGGCCGGTCAGATTCGCTACCGTACGGATAAAAATGGCATCATTCATGGTGGTATTGGAAAGGTTGGTTTTGAAGCGGCTGCTATCAAACAGAATCTGGAAGCACTGCTGGGTGATCTGAAAAAAGCCAAGCCCCCTTCGGCCAAAGGTATTTATTTAAAGAAAGTGACTCTGTCTACTACGATGGGGCCAGGTTTGGTGATTGATCAGTCAAGCTTGGACATATAGGAACAAAGTGAGATTTTGGGGTCCAACAAGGGAATGAGGAAACAGAGGACCCAAAATAGCACCGAGAGGTGCTAAAAGAACTTTGGGGTCTTTGGCAGACACTATGTCAATAAACCAGAGACCATCAAAGACCGTAGGCGCTTGTTGGCTAACAAATGTCCGGATCTTTTTTAAGACATGTACACTCGTTAGGCGCCAAGCTTAATTCACATCGTGAGGTGTTAGCCTGCGCAGATGGTGTAAACCCAATTGATAATGATTGGATTTGTACACCGATAACGGTGCGGTATAAGGTGGGGTTTTATCAAAAACTCTATTGAATCTGCACTCAAACTATCCAGGAGTAAATCCAATGGCATTAGGACTCGAGGACAAAAAGGCGATAGTTGCTGAAGTGAACGAGGCTGCTGCTGATGCTCTATCCCTGGTTGTGGCCGATTCACGCGGCTGCACCGTGGATGAGATGACTGGACTTCGTAAACAAGCACGGGAAGTCGATGTCACCTTGCGTGTCGTGCGCAATACACTGGCTCGACGCGCTGTTTCTGGCACTGAATTTGAGTGTGCCCAGGAAGCCTTTGTCGGTCCGACAATACTGGCGTTTTCTATGGAAGACCCAGGAGCGGCGGCTCGAATATTTAAAGATTTCGCCAAGGGAAACGATAACTTTGAAGTTAAAGCATTGGCTGTGGGTGGCAGGCTCTTAGGTGCGGAGCAATTAGATGTGTTAGCCAAGCTGCCAACCAGAGAGCAGGCATTGTCTCAGTTAATGAGTGTGATGCAGGCACCGGTTGCTAAGTTGGTTAGGACTATGAACGAAGTACCAGGAAAGCTGGTTCGTACTATTGCTGCTGTTCGTGATCAAAAACAAGACGCTGCGTAAGACTATTGCGCAGTATTGGGTTGGTTTATTAATTTAATCAGGAGAGTTAATCATGGCTCTGTCTAAAGAAGACATTTTAACTGCGATTGCTGAAATGAGTGTGATGGAAGTTGTAGAGCTCATCGAAGCAATGGAAGAGAAATTTGGCGTTACGGCGGCTGCTGCTGTAGCTGCTGCACCTGCGGCTGGCGGCGGAGATGCTGCAGTTGCTGAGGAACAGACTGAATTTGATGTTGTATTGGCATCAATCGGTGAAAAGAAGGTCAATGTTATCAAGGCGGTAAGGGCAATCACGGGTCTCGGTTTGAAAGAAGCCAAGGCGATGGTAGATGGCGCACCGGCCACCGTTAAAGAAGCGGTTGGAAAGGACGAAGCTGAAGACGTTAAAAAGCAACTTGAGGAAGCTGGTGCATCAGTTGAGCTCAAGTAAGCTCGGCTTGATTGCAACCAACTTTTAGAAAAGTTGAACCTTAGGTTGGTGGGATCTGCCCGCCGGCCTTTTTCTGTTTCTGCGATGTTTTTGTTGTTGATACTAAGCGTGTAGCGTCAGTTGCATCGGAGAGACATAGTAAAAAGTGTGAAGCAAACGACCTATTACGGTCTGTTAGCTTTGTGACCGGACGAACGATTGGGGAGTGCTGATGGCTTACTCATACACTGAGAAAAAACGCATTCGCAAAGATTTTGGCAAATTCAAGCAAGTAATGGAAGTGCCATATCTGCTCGCGATTCAGTTGGATTCGTATAAGAATTTTACCCAGGACGGTATCGCGCCGGAAGATCGTAGGGATATTGGACTTCATGCCGCCTTTAAATCAGTGTTCCCTATTGTGAGCTATTCGGGAAATGCCGCGCTGGAATATGTTAGCTATAAATTGGGTGATCCAGTATTTGACGTATCTGAGTGTCAGTTGCGAGGTGTTACATTTGCCGTACCATTGCGAGTGAAAGTTCGTTTGATTATCTATGATAGAGATTCAACGAATAAAACTATCAAAGATATCAAAGAGCAGGAAGTGTACATGGGGGAAATTCCCCTAATGACCGATAACGGTACTTTCGTCATAAATGGTACGGAGCGGGTTATCGTTTCCCAGTTACACCGTTCACCGGGCGTTTTTTTTGATCATGACAAAGGTAAGACACATTCGTCAGGGAAACTGCTTTATTCAGCACGAATTATTCCCTACCGTGGTTCATGGTTGGATTTCGAGTTTGATCCCAAAGATCTTGTTTTCGTCCGGATTGATCGACGCCGGAAATTGCCTGCCACCATTCTTTTGCGGGCCTTGGGTTACAGCTCAGAAGAAATATTAGAGCTCTTTTTTGAAACCAATAGTTTCTATCTGGGTGATGATGAATATGCATTTGACTTGTTGCCCAGTCGTCTGCGAGGTGAAGTAGCCGCTTTCGACATTACTGATGAGAAAGGCAAAATTATCGTTGAGCAAGGGCGTCGAGTTACCGCGCGCCATATAAAACAATTGGAAAAGGCCAAAATCAGCAAGCTTAGTGTCCCGCTTGATTATGTATTGGGTCGTGCTTTAGCGAAAGATATTGTTAATACAGAAACCGGTGAGTTGCTTTTTGAGTGTAATACGGAAATTACCGAAGAAGTGTTGGAGGCGCTAAAGGCCAATAGCATAGAATCAGTGGAAACGCTGTTCACTAATGAACTTGACTGTGGACCTTTTGTTTCTGATACCTTGCGCAGTGATCCGACTAGTGATCAGCTTGATGCTTTGGTCGAGATCTACCGCATGATGCGTCCTGGAGAACCGCCGACCAAAGAATCAGCGGAAAATCTGTTCCAGAATCTGTTCTTCTCACCGGAACGTTATGATTTATCTGCTGTTGGCAGGATGAAGTTCAATCGTCGCTTAGGCAGTGATGAGATTGTGGGCGAAGGCACTCTCAGCAAGGAAGATATAGTCGCTGTTCTCAAGGCGTTAGTAGAAATTCGCAACGGCAAAGGCGTTGTCGACGATATTGATCACCTTGGAAATCGTCGGGTGCGATCCGTTGGTGAAATGGCGGAAAACCAGTTTCGAGTGGGCTTGGTCAGGGTTGAACGCGCGGTCAAAGAGCGCCTTAGTATGGCTGAATCTGAAGGTTTGATGCCTCAGGACTTAATCAATGCCAAGCCAGTAGCTGCGGCGATCAAAGAGTTTTTCGGTTCAAGCCAACTGTCGCAATTTATGGATCAAAACAATCCATTATCGGAAATCACGCATAAGCGTCGGGTGTCCGCTCTCGGACCAGGTGGTTTGACTAGAGAGCGTGCTGGTTTTGAAGTGCGTGATGTGCATCCGACTCATTATGGACGTGTTTGTCCGATCGAGACGCCTGAGGGGCCAAATATTGGATTGATCAATTCACTGGCCAGTTATGCGCGTACAAACGATTACGGTTTTCTAGAAAGTCCCTATCGTAAAGTGCGTGAAGGCAAGTTGACGAATGATATTGAGTTTTTGTCGGCAATTAATGAAGCCGAATATGTTATCGCTCAGGCCTCTGCAGAAGTTGACAGCGATAATCAACTGGTAGAAGACCTGGTTGCTGTACGCCACCAGAATGAATTTACTGTTATGCCACCGGAACGTGTTCAGTATATGGACGTTTCACCCAGGCAGGTGGTTTCGGTGGCTGCATCTTTGATACCTTTCCTCGAGCATGACGATGCCAACCGAGCGTTGATGGGATCGAACATGCAACGTCAGGCAGTGCCAACATTAAAGGCAGAAAAGCCGTTGGTGGGTACCGGTGTAGAGCGTTCAGTAGCCTCGGATTCGGGTGTCTGTGTTGTAGCCACTCGAGGTGGTGTTATTGACAGTGTCGATGCCAGTAAGATTGTTGTTCGTGTGGATAATGACGAAGTGCAAACGGGTGGTTCACCAGTCGATATTTACAATTTGACCAAATATACGCGTTCTAATCAAAACACCTGCATTAACCAGCGATCCATTGTTATGAAAGGTGATCGGGTTGAGCGTGGTGATATTCTTGCCGATGGCCCCTCCGTGGATCTTGGCGAGCTGGCGTTAGGGCAGAATATGCGTATCGCCTTTATGCCTTGGAATGGATATAACTTTGAGGATTCCATACTGGTATCGGAGCGAGTGGTAAAAGAAGATCGATTTACCACAATTCATATACAAGAATTGACTTGTATTGCCCGTGATACCAAGCTTGGGCCTGAAGAGGTTACAGCTGACATACCCAATGTTGGAGAAGGCGCGTTGGGTAAACTGGACGAGTCAGGCATCGTTTATATCGGTGCTGAAGTGAATCCGGGCGATATTCTGGTAGGCAAGGTGACACCGAAAGGTGAAACACAACTGACACCGGAAGAAAAATTGCTACGAGCCATTTTTGGTGAAAAGGCCTCTGATGTGAAGGATACCTCGTTGCGTGTGCCATCAAGCACCAAAGGGACTGTGATTGATGTGCAGGTCTTTACCCGCGACGGTTTGGAAAAGGATCAGCGTGCACTGGATATCGAAAAAGCACAGTTGGACGCATTCAGAAAAGACTTGAATGAAGAATACCGTATTGTTGAATCGGCAAACTATGCACGCTTAGCCAAATTGATGGAAGGGCAGAGTGCCAAAAGTGGTTCCGGGCTAACAAAAGGTCAGGTAGTCACCGCTGAATTTTTACAGTCTCTTGAAGGAGACCAGTGGTTCAAGGTTCGCATGGCGGATGATGCCTTAAACGACGAAATTGATGCTGCAGAGAAACAGCTTAGCGACTATCGAGAACATCTGGATAAGCGATTTGAAGACAAGAAGAAAAAGCTGCAAAGTGGAGACGATTTAGCACCTGGTGTGTTGAAGATCGTTAAAGTTTATCTCGCTATCAAACGTCGTATTCAACCTGGCGATAAAATGGCAGGACGGCACGGAAACAAGGGTGTTATCTCAGTAATTATGCCGGTAGAAGATATGCCCTATGATGAAAATGGCGAACCGGTGGATATCGTACTGAATCCGCTGGGTGTACCGTCAAGGATGAACGTAGGACAGGTACTCGAAACCCATCTTGGCCTTGCAGCCAAGGGGCTGGGTAACAAAATTAACAAGATGATTCGAGAACAAGTCAGCATTGATAAGGTCAGGAAGTTTTTGGAAGCCGTTTACAATCAGGGAGCGGAGAACAAAGAAGATCTGACGGGCTTGAGTGACGATGATATCTCTAAGTTGGCGAACAACCTCAGTTCTGGCGTGCCGATGGCAACACCGGTATTTGACGGTGCAGCCGAAAAAGAAATCAAAGAGCTGTTGAAACTTGCCGATTTGCCCGATAGTGGGCAGATGGCGCTGTTTGATGGTCGAACGGGCGATAAATTTGATCGGCCTGTAACTGTTGGCTATATGTACATGCTTAAATTGAATCATTTGGTGGACGACAAAATGCATGCACGTTCCACCGGTTCATATAGTTTGGTTACACAGCAACCCTTGGGTGGTAAGGCGCAATTTGGTGGACAGCGTTTTGGAGAAATGGAAGTTTGGGCGTTGGAGGCATACGGTGCCGCCTATACCTTGCAAGAAATGCTGACCGTCAAATCAGACGATGTTAATGGTCGTACAAAGATGTACAAAAACATTGTTGACGGCGATCATCGAATGGAACCGGGTATGCCAGAGTCCTTTAATGTACTGATTAAAGAGATTCGGTCGCTGGGTATTGATATCGAGCTGGACCAAGAGTAACAAGCAATAACCTATTATTAAGTGACGGATTGCAAACTCGTCACGCTAATGCAGCATGCGGAGGATTGGCCTTGAAAGACTTACTGAACTTACTCAAGTCCCAGGGACAAACGGAAGAATTTGATGCGATACGCATCGGATTAGCATCACCGGAGATGATTCGATCCTGGTCTTTTGGTGAAGTTAAAAAACCAGAGACTATCAACTACAGGACTTTCAAGCCGGAACGTGACGGTTTGTTTTGTGCCAAGATTTTTGGTCCAGTTAAGGACTACGAATGTCTTTGTGGAAAATATAAACGCTTGAAGCACCGCGGTGTTATTTGTGAGAAATGTGGTGTTGAAGTCGCACTCTCAAAAGTGCGCCGGGACCGTATGGGACATATTGAACTGGCCAGTCCGGTTGCCCATATTTGGTTTTTAAAATCGTTACCTTCGCGTATTGGTTTGTTGCTTGATATGACTCTACGCGATATTGAGCGTGTGCTTTATTTTGAGTCCTTTGTAGTTATTGACCCCGGTATGACAACGCTGGAAAAAGGTCAATTGTTAAATGATGAACAGTATTACGATGCGGTTGAAGAATTTGGTGATGAATTTATTGCCAAGATGGGTGCTGAAGCAGTACAGGACTTGATGGCACAGATTGACCTGGATGAATCTGTAAGAACGCTTAGAGAAGAAATTCCGCAAACCAATTCAGAAACCAAAATTAAAAAGTTATCCAAACGGCTTAAGCTGATGGAGGCGTTCCAACAGTCTGGTAATAAACCCGAGTGGATGGTGTTAAATGCACTGCCAGTGCTGCCACCTGATTTGCGCCCACTGGTGCCATTGGATGGTGGCCGTTTTGCTACCTCTGATTTGAATGATCTTTATCGACGGGTCATAAACCGTAACAACCGACTCAAGCGACTGTTGGACCTGAGTGCGCCAGATATTATTGTGCGCAACGAAAAGCGTATGCTACAGGAGTCCGTAGACGCGCTGCTGGATAACGGACGTCGTGGACGAGCGATTACGGGTTCTAACAAACGCCCGCTGAAGTCACTGGCAGACATGATTAAAGGTAAGCAGGGCCGTTTCCGGCAGAACCTACTAGGTAAGCGGGTCGATTACTCGGGTCGTTCAGTCATCGTGGTTGGTCCCAAATTACGTTTGCATCAGTGTGGATTACCCAAAAAGATGGCTTTGGAGCTCTTTAAACCCTTTATTTTTGGCAAACTCGAACACCGTGGATTAGCGACGACGATTAAGGCTGCTAAAAAAATGGTAGAGCGGGAGCCGCCGGAGGTTTGGGATATTCTTGCCGAGGTTATTCGTGAGCACCCTGTGCTGCTGAACCGAGCGCCAACACTTCACCGTTTGGGTATTCAGGCATTTGAGCCCGTGTTGATTGAAGGGAAGGCCATTCAGCTTCATCCTCTGGTGTGTGCTGCGTATAACGCTGACTTTGACGGTGACCAGATGGCGGTGCATGTGCCATTGACGATCGAAGCCCAGTTGGAATCGCGCGCATTGATGATGTCGACCAACAATATACTATCACCTGCCAATGGTGAGCCGATCATTGTCCCTTCTCAGGACGTGGTGCTCGGTTTGTACTGGATGACACGTGACCGCGTTAATGACAAAGGTGAAGGCATGGTTTTTGCCGATGCCGGTGAGGTTCATCGAGCATACGCCACCGGTGTGGCTGGATTGCAGGCGCGTATCAAAGTACGAATCAACGAAGTTGATACCAATAGAGAAGGTGAGAGTGAGGAAAGAACCCGCATTGTCGAAACAACCGTAGGTCGCATCGTATTGTGGGAAATTGTACCAAGAGGCTTAAATTTTGAACTGATTAATCGCCCGATGACCAAAAAAGCAGTTTCCCATATTCTCAATGAGTGCTATCGCCGGGTTGGCTTGAAGGCAACAGTCATTTTCGCCGACAAGTTAATGTACATGGGATTTGAATATTCGACTCGCTCTGGATCATCCATTGGCGTGAACGATTTTGTGATACCCGATGCCAAGGTAGACATTATTGGTGAAGCTGAAGAGGAAGTGAAAGAGATTGAATCTCAGTATGCCTCTGGTCTGGTAACACAGGGTGAGAAATACAATAAGGTCATTGATATTTGGTCCCGCGCCAATGATTTGGTGGCAAAAGCCATGATGGAGGGTTTGTCCAAGGAGGCTGTTATCAATCGTGATGGTGAAGAGGATGAACAGGATTCCTTTAATTCAGTTTATATTTACGCTGATTCTGGCGCGCGGGGTTCGCCTGCACAGATTCGACAGCTAGCGGGTATGAGGGGTTTGATGGCAAAACCTGACGGTTCCATCATTGAGACACCGATTACAGCTAACTTCCGTGAAGGACTGAACGTATTGCAGTACTTTATATCCACTCACGGAGCACGTAAAGGATTGGCCGATACAGCATTGAAGACAGCCAATTCAGGATATCTGACCCGTCGTTTGGTGGATGTAGCCCAAGACATGGTTATCACAAAGCACGATTGTGGCACGGAGCAAGGTTTGTTGATGACGCCGGTTATTGAAGGTGGCGATATCATTGAAACACTCGGTGATCGCGTATTAGGTCGTACTGTTCTGAATGATGTCATTAAGGAAGAGACCGGGGAAGTGCTGGTGCCGGCTGGCACTATGCTGGATGAAGATGGGGTAGAGCGGCTGGAAGAGCTGGGAATCGATGAAATACATGTGCGCTCGCCGATCACCTGTGAAACGCGTTATGGCATATGCACTATGTGTTATGGCCGTGATTTGGCTCGAGGGCATCAGGTGGGTAATGGAGAAGCGGTAGGTGTTATTGCAGCCCAATCCATCGGAGAGCCTGGCACACAGCTAACCATGCGTACTTTCCACATTGGTGGGGCTGCATCGCGTTCCACAGCTGCTGATAATATACAGATTAAGCAAAACGGAACGGTGCGTTTGCATAACATGAAGGTGGTTGAGTTAGAGACGGGCGGTTTGGTAGCTGTTTCCCGTTCTGGTGAGCTGTCGATTGTCGATGCAAGCGGCAGAGAAAAAGAGCGATATAAGCTACCTTACGGCGCTGTTATTCAGGTTAAAGATCATGCTGAGGCTAATGCAGGAGATGTCGTTGCCCGCTGGGATCCACATACGCACCCGATTATTACGGAAGTGGCTGGTCGTGTTCAATTCAGCGGTATGGAAGAAGGGATCTCAATAAAACGTCAGACCGACGAATTGACCGGATTATCCAGTTTGTCCGTCATTGATCCGGCTGAACGTCCGGCGGCGGGTAAGGATGTACGACCGGGTATTACGCTGGTTGATGAAAGTGGCAAGGAGTTGTGCCTGGCGGGTACCAACGTGCCTGCACATTACTTCCTGCCAGCGAATGCATTAATCAGTATTGAAGATGGCGCACAAGCTGGTATAGGAGACGTTATTGCCCGTATTCCTCAGGAAGGATCGAAAACTCGTGATATTACCGGTGGTTTGCCTAGAGTGGCAGATTTGTTTGAAGCCAGAAAACCAAAGGAGCCGGCGATTTTGGCGGAAATTTCTGGCACCGTCAGTTTTGGTAAGGAGACAAAAGGCAAGCGGCGTCTAGTGATAACACCGACTGGCGGTAAGCTTCTGCGCGATGGCAGTGATCATTACGAGGTATTGATTCCAAAATGGCGTACGTTGACCGTATTTGAAGGTGAGCACGTCGAAAAGGGTGAAGTTGTATCGGAAGGTCCTTTAAGTCCACACGACATATTGCGACTGAAAGGTATTGAGGAGCTGGCGAAATATATCACTACTGAAATTCAGGATGTTTATCGTCTGCAAGGCGTAAAAATTAACGATAAGCATGTTGAAGTTATTCTGCGCCAGATGCTGCGTAAAGTGGATATTGTTGAAACTGGAGACTCAGAGTTCATCAAAGGTGAGCAGGCAGAGTTCGTGCGGGTGATTGAGGATAACGAAAGGCTGCAGGCTAACGATAAGATCCCGACAAAGTATGAGCGTGTTCTTTTGGGTATCACAAAAGCATCGCTGGCAACGGAAAGTTTTATATCCGCAGCATCCTTCCAGGAGACCACGCGGGTTCTGACGGAAGCGGCAGTGACCGGCAAGCGCGATTACCTGAGGGGATTGAAGGAAAACGTTGTGGTGGGTCGTTTGATTCCCGCCGGAACGGGGCTGGCTTATCACAAGGAGCGAAAACAACGCCACAGTCAGATAGACGACGGTCCTGAAACAGTGAGTGCCAGTGATGTGGAAGCGGCGTTGACAGAGGCTTTGAAGTCAAATATCTGAACGCTTGAAGAAAGGCTTTATCTGAGCTGAAGCCTTTTAATGGTTAGCTGAAGGCTCTATCTTCACTATCAGTGTTGACGGGATGCGGCGAGATCTATAGAATCTCGCCTCCACAATTTAGGTGTAAGTGCGGTGGGATCTTGGGATTTCGCTGCTTTTATTTGTGCCTTCAGCTGTTGAAGGCTTTTTGTTAATTGGAGTTTGACTAAATGGCAACGATCAATCAGTTGGTTCGTAAGCCGAGAAAGCGCAAAGTGGCTAAAAGCGATGTTCCTGCTCTGCAAGGGTGTCCACAGCGGCGTGGGGTTTGTACACGTGTCTATACAACGACACCTAAGAAGCCCAATTCTGCACTGCGCAAAGTCTGCCGTGTTCGTCTTACCAATGGTTATGAAGTCACTTCCTATATTGGTGGTGAAGGCCATAATCTACAAGAGCACAGCGTTGTGCTGATTCGGGGCGGACGTGTCAAAGATTTACCGGGTGTGAGATATCACACTGTTCGTGGCAGCCTGGATACGACCGGTGTTGCGGACCGCAAGCAGGGCCGTTCCAAGTACGGTGCCAAGCGCCCTAAATCATAAGCAGATGATGCCGGAATTTACGCATTTCTAATGCTTCAGAGCTGAAGAGTAAGGCTGAGCGCCCCGTTTTATCAGGGGGAGTCTCAGAGTAACCTGAATAAATCAAAGGTCTACGATATGCCAAGAAGACGAGTAGTAGCAAAACGAGAAATATTGCCGGATCCCAAGTTTGGGGATGTGACATTGGCGAAATTCATGAACCATGTCATGGTCAGTGGTAAGAAATCGCTGTCGGAACGTATTGTATACGGTGCATTGGATATCGTTCAGGAGCGATTGAGCAAAGATCCTGTTGAAGCATTTAATGAGGCATTGGAAAACATAGCGCCAATGGTGGAAGTTAAATCCCGTCGGGTTGGGGGTGCAACCTACCAGGTGCCTGTTGAGGTGCGCCCCTCGCGTCGCCAGGCATTGTCAATGCGTTGGTTGGTAGAGTATGCCCGTTCCAGAGGTGAAAAATCGATGAGGCAGCGCCTTGCTGGTGAGATTGTCGATGCATCACAAGGCAAGGGCGGCGCTGTGAAGAAGCGCGAAGATGTACATCGTATGGCTGAGGCTAATAAAGCCTTCTCCCATTACCGTTTTTAACTGACTAACATAATAGTATTTGGGGATTGAAGTCGTGGCGCGTAAAACTCCTATTGCTCGTTACCGGAACATTGGTATCTGTGCACACGTAGATGCGGGAAAAACAACCACCACCGAGCGGGTGTTATTTTATACTGGATTGTCCTATAAGATTGGTGAGGTTCATGACGGTGCTGCCGTTATGGATTGGATGGAGCAGGAGCAGGAGCGCGGCATTACCATCACATCTGCCGCAACAACCTGTTTCTGGCGTGGTATGGATGCCCATTTTGATGAGCACCGCATCAATATAATTGATACGCCGGGGCACGTTGACTTTACCATTGAGGTAGAGCGCTCCTTGCGCGTGCTGGATGGTGCTGTCGTAGTGCTTTGTGGCTCTTCTGGTGTGCAGCCGCAGACTGAAACGGTGTGGCGGCAGGCCAATAGATATGAAGTGCCTCGCATGGTCTTTGTTAACAAAATGGACCGGGCCGGCGCGGATTTCATGATGGTCGTTAACCAGTTAAAAGAGCGTCTCGGCGCTCATCCTGTGCCGATGCAAATGACCATTGGTGCTGAAGATGAATTTAAGGGCGTTGTTGATCTGATCAAAATGAAAGCCATTGTTTGGTGTGAAGAAGATCAGGGAACAACGTTTGAATATCAGGATATTCCTGCTGATATGCAGGATCAGTGTGAAGAGATGCGCGAGTATTTGATTGAAAGCGCGGCAGAAGCCACTGATGAGCTGATGGAGAAATACCTCGAAGGGATTGAGTTGACGGAAGAGGAAATTAAACAAGCGCTTCGACAAAGGACATTAGCCAACGAAATAGTTCCCGTTTTTGGTGGTTCAGCCTTTAAAAATAAAGGTGTGCAAGCGGTATTGGATGCGGTGATTGAATATATGCCGTCACCGGCTGAAGTAAAGGCCATTGAAGGCACGCTGGATGATGGAGAAACGATCGCAGAGCGAAAAGCTGAGGACGATGCACCATTTGCGGCATTGGCCTTTAAAATCGCAACGGATCCCTTTGTTGGTACGCTGACCTTTTTCCGCGTTTATTCCGGTACCTTGGTAAGCGGGACGGCAATATACAATTCCGTTAAGCAGAAAAAAGAACGCGTGGGTCGCATGGTGCAGATGCACTCCAATGATCGTCAGGAGATCAAGGAAGTGCTGGCAGGTGATATTGCTGCAGCGGTTGGGCTAAAGGACGTTACTACGGGTGATACGCTCTGCGATATTAGTAACCAGATTGTGCTAGAGCGCATGGAATTTCCTGAGCCCGTTATTTCAGTTGCAGTAGAGCCGAAATCTAAAGCGGATCAGGAAAAAATGGGGGTCGCCCTGGGCAAGTTGGCGCAAGAGGATCCTTCTTTTCGTGTGAAGACAGACGAAGAAACCGGACAAACGATTATTTCCGGTATGGGTGAGCTACATCTGGATATCCTTGTTGATCGGATGCGCCGCGAGTTTAGTGTAGAGGCCAATATTGGTAAGCCTCAAGTGGCTTACCGCGAAGCGATTCGTAATACCAGTGAGATTGAAGGTAAATTTGTCCGTCAATCCGGTGGTCGAGGTCAATACGGTCACGTATGGATTCGATTCGAGCCTGGTGAGGATGCTTCTGAAGAGGGGCTGGAATTTGTTAATGAAATTGTTGGCGGTGCAGTGCCCAAAGAGTATATCGGCGCAGTGCAGAAAGGCATTGAAGAGCAGATGAAAAATGGTGTGCTTGCTGGCTACCCGTTGCTTGGCCTAAAAGCGAGTTTATATGATGGCTCTTATCATGATGTTGACTCCAGTGAAATGGCGTTTAAGATTGCTGGTAGTTTGGCAACCCGTGAGCTCTCGAAAAAGGGCGGGGCAGTGTTGCTGGAGCCTGTGATGAAGGTGGAAGTAGTAACACCAGAAGAAAATATGGGAGATGTTGTCGGTGATTTAAATCGTAGGCGCGGTATTATTGCCGGAATGGATGAAAATCCCACTGGTAAAGTCGTCAATGCCGAAGTGCCGTTGGCTGAAATGTTTGGTTATGCTACCGATTTGAGGTCTGCTACCCAGGGCCGCGCAACCTATACGATGGAATTTTTAAAGTACGCTGAAACACCGAATAATATTGCCGAGGATATCATTTCCAAGGCAAAGGGTGGATAATTTAACTATTGCGATATTGAATAAGAGGACTTGAGCAGTGGCTAAAGAAAAATTTGAACGAACCAAACCCCACGTCAACGTAGGCACGATAGGTCACGTTGACCACGGCAAGACAACCCTGACGGCGGCGCTGACCAAAGTGTGTGCCGAGACCTGGGGAGGTGATATTGTCGCCTTTGACGGGATCGATAATGCACCCGAGGAGCGCGAGCGTGGCATCACGATTGCGACCGCGCATGTGGAGTATGATTCACCTAATCG
>PIVM01000105.1 GCA_003353945.1 Gammaproteobacteria bacterium | reverse complement strand
GTCAGTATCACTGTGTGGCTGGCAACCAAGGTGGCATCACCGGCCACAGATCCATAGCTGGCGTCCAGCCCATAATCCACCACGCTGTCGGCCACCTCATCCGTATCCCAGCTGATGGTCGCTGTCGTTGCGCTGACTGCCACCTGAATATTGCTGATCACTGGCGGGGTGATATCCGCTGCCGCCGTGGTAAAGCTCAGGTCGCCACTACTGGCACTGTTGGCACTGCCATCGGTGGAACTGATCTGATAATGATGCAAAGTGTTAGGCGGCAGGTTGGTCAGTATCACTGTGTGGCTGGCAACCAAGGTGGCATCACTGGCCACTGACCCATAGCCACTGTCCAAGCCATAATCCACCACGCTGTCAGCCAGCTCATCGGTGTCCCAACTGATGGTCGCTGTCGTATCAGTCACAGTCACCGACACATTGCTGATCACGGGGCGCGTGTTGTCATTACCTGGGGTGGTAAATGTGTTACCCGCCTCTACTGCGGTATTCTCATAGAGTAAAACTTGATTATGGCCCCAGCCGATGGAAATAATGTCCTGGTCGCCATCGCTATCAATATCGACCAGCTGAGCGCCTTCGTGATGCTCATCACCGCTATAAACCAGATGAGAAATCCACGTCATGCCTTGTCCATCTGCATTCTCGAATACATAGAGCTTTGCATTGGCGGGGTCGGCCAAATTATGTTCGCCCACCACAACATCAAGGTCACCGTCATTATCCACATCACCCACATCAAGGCTCATGGGGCCGATAGGCGTGGCAATGACATGCTCCGTCCAGAGAAGTTGCGGAGAATTGCCCTGCTCGTACCAAGCCAACTTGCCAGGGTTACTGATCGCCTCGAAACCCACAACAGCATCAAGTTTGCCATCAGTATTGATATCCACTAAACGGTTGCGGTCTGGATTATTGGTATTGTTGAGCGTATTTAACTGCCAAGATGCACCGTCATTTTGCAGCCACTGGGTACCCAGGAGTAAATCACGATCGCCGTCACGGTCAACATCCCCAGCGCTCAATCCCTCTTGCTGAGAAGAGGGGAAAAGCTCCCGCCACTGCCAGGTATCTAGGGATGGATCAGCGGGGACGGTGAGCACCTGCAATGATGAACCACTGCTATGCCAGGAGAGCGCGACCTCAAGCTCACCGCTCGCCCTGAAACGATCGACAGCAACGCCTTGCAGAAAATCGCCCACACCACTGGAGACATTACCAAGAACAGTGAATGCGCCAAAACCGTCATTGCGTGCCCAGGAAAAATCTGAATTACTGCTACTGCCCACCCCTTCGGTGCCCAACACATCCATATCTCCGTCACCCTCTACATCAAACACCGCAGCCATATTGCTCAGTGGTGCACCCACGGTGTTACGTGTCCATGTGCCTGCGGGGTTTCCCGGGTTCTGGTACCACCAGCCACCAGTGATAATGTCCTTGCGACTATCGCCGTCAATGTCAGCGGCTGTGATGAAGAGTGCACGCCAAGGCTTAGCGTTATCGACTATTCGGCGCTGCCAACTATCCAGTCCTGTTACTGCCTGCTTGAGAGGATTAAGCCAGATGTCGAGTCGTGGCGTGTCCCAGGTCCAGGGTTTTCCCAGGATATCGAGATCACCGTCCCCATCCAGATCAGCGAGTTTGGACTCGTGGCTACCAACGCCTTCGGCAATGACCGTTGTTGTAAAATTCCCGGCACTGTCTCCATAGAAATGCCAGATCGTGGCATCCTGGTTAGTGTTATTAAGATTCATCTCGGCAGCAAAAATATCCAGGTGACCATCAGCATTGATGTCGGCAACCGCCAGGCTATGCCCGTGATCAACATCAAATCCCAATAAATCCTGTCCAATCCACTGCCCCCCAATCCACTCATACCATTTGAGGGGGCCAACACCATCTCCTTTCACCAAAACGACTTCGGGACGGCCTCCTGATGTTAATTGACCCACAGCTACCCGCCCCTTACTTTGGCTGGTGTCAATAATATTCGCGGTGTAGCTTGTACCTCCGCCATGTTTAAACCAGTAACCACCACCCACAATATCGATCTTGCCGTCACCATCGATATCCGTTTTTGCCAACCCTTCCGCATCTGTGGGGGCCGCAAAGATCGCCGTATGTGGCCACGGCCCGCTACTTCTTGGATCAGCAGGGATATCCGCAATAAATAATTGAGTGCTTCCCTGGTTCCAAAACACAAATTCTGCCAATCCATCACTATCGAAATCACCGAATATCATGTCGTGATGTTTTGTGGCGCCCAAGTCCTTTATCAGGTGCCTTGTCCACGGCGTGCTGGCCTCAAAATTAGGCAATGGGTTTTCCCACCAATAGATTTTATTACCGGAAATATCATCACCAAAAACAATATCTAGGTCGCCATCGCTGTCGATATCATGGAAGGCACCGCCCGCCTCAAGGGGCAGTGTCATGCCCTCAATCAGGTATTTGCTCCATCCATTCGTGGCTCGCCTGTACCACTCGATCGCTGGGGCTCTATCGTTGGCGGCGATAACAAAATCATTATCGCCATCATTATCAATATCCAAAATGAGAGCTGAAGCCTGTCTGTTTAGTGGACTTGGCACTGGAATGTCACCCGTCTTGCTGGAGAGCTGCTGCCACGCGTTGACGCCCATATTGCCACTGTCGTCAATCGAGCCGACTTGAAAATGGTAAAGTGTTGCCGGTAATAATCCGGTGAGAGTAATGCTGTGGGATGTCACCAAGGCTGGAACCGAAACGCTGCCACCCTCCAAGGCGCTTGATAAGCCGAAGCTTACTAGGCTTGTTGCAGATTCATCAGTCTGCCAGGTGATCGTCACCTGAGTATCTGATACCGGCGTGACTTGGATATGACTGATAAGCGGAGCGGTGGCGTCAGTTACGCTTACCACCACGGTCGCCGTATCGATTAATACGCCATCGCTGATAGTGTAAGTGAAGGTTTCCGTGCCGATAAAGTTTGCGACGGGTGTATAGAGTAACGTCTGATTGCTACTAGCAATAGAGACCAATCCGCCCCTATCGGGGGTAGCTACCGCAGTGATGGTCAGGGAGCCGCCATCCGGATCACTATCAGCACCATTGCCATTGTCACCCAGCACGGTCAGTATATTGTTGTTGGTATTCTGGGTAACTGTTAGTGCATCATCACGCGCTGTCGGCCCGATATTAATCCTGTTGATGGTGTGTGTGTCAATTAGCGTCCCACCGCCATCAATGGAATAGAACTCGAAGGTGGCCGAGGTGTTATCAACAGTCGCCAACATGGCGCCAAAGTTGGCGTTATAGCGCACCTGGCTGCCTGCCTCTGGGCTGCCAATATTATGGATTACCCAGCCCCCCAGCCCATTGACGAAAAAGGGGATATTACCAACAAGCAGTCGCTCATAGATGTGGTCATGACCTGCAAACACCGCATCCGCTCCCCAGGCTTCAAAGGGCCATTGCATCACCGCATTCGATCCATGCAGAGCCCCTGACGCATAAGGTGGATGATGCATATAGACAATTTGCCACGGTGCCGTCGAAGCCGCCAGTGCAGCCTGTAACCATTGCCCCTGCGTCGAATCAAAGGTCCGGCCATCAGGTTCACTTGATTCACTATCTACAACAAAAAACTCAACGTCACCCCAGGTGAAATTGTAATAGCGCTCATTGCCTGGCAAAGTAAAGTAGTCTAGGTGAGGCTGGGGCAAACCGGAGACAATGGTACTCCAATCATGGTTGCCCAGGGCAGGGAAGAAGCGGTTAATCATCGAGCCAGCACCAAAACTGCCGATATAGTTGCCGATATATTGCTGGTAGTATTGTCCAATGTTTGCATCAATGGTCGCTGCCTCACCGTCGGGATAATTATTATCGCCGAGGGTAATCACAAAATCGGGATTCCAGCCGTTAACGAGTGTGGCGACACTCGCCTCCGATGGGCCTGCATTACCATAATCACCGATGATGGCAAAACGTATCTCACCCAATGCAGCTAGCGGTTGAACGATGCCAGCTTCTCCGAGCGTGTAGCGATTATCATTGGCAACTGGTGCATTGCTGATCCCGTTTTCAGTTTCTGCACTTGATGACGATGCCAATGCCGATGAAGCGTCACTACGGATCGTATCGGTAGTGACAGTACCAATGTCAGCCGTCAGTGCTGTTGAGGAGATGACAGGGGTAACGGTGACGTTACCAAAACTGACGTCTATATTGTGAGCACTCAGTAGTATCGGCCCCTGAGTTGGCAAGGAATCCATGGGCTGATGATTCACCAGGTCCCATTGCAATGGTTCCTGTTTTGCTTGAGGCCATAGCTTGAAACTGTAGACATGGCCCATACCCGGTATCGTTTCCACACGCAGCTTGAACAGATAGGGAGTATCAAACAGCAAGTGTTGGCCGGTATCTTCACTAATTTGTTCTGGATCACCCGTATTGAGGAGCTGTCTTCCTGAGCTCAGGTCCGATCGATCCCACTGATACCCGCCCCAGGCTCCCATGGGAAATGCCTGCTTCGCAGGCAGAAAAGTAAACCCGTCGTTATCGCCTTGCCAACGCAATATGACGCCAATGCTGGGCGAGCCACGACAATCCAAGATATTGTAAACACACACGGGATCAATGCCATGAACCACCACCGGAACTGTGACCTCGTAATTTTGCCAGCTGCTATCGCCTACAGCGATACGCCGATCAAAACCGGGTTCAGTCAGCCGAACACTGTCACTCTCAAGGCTCCAGAATCCATCAAGTATTTGAACCGCACCAGTGATATGGGAGGTATTATTCCAATTGATGCTGTAGGGAATGGGCCAGACATGATGAGCGGTAAAAAAGAAATCCATACTCCTTGTTGCCCGGTTGCCATGCACATCTTCTGCGCTGATCACGATGCTATTGAGTCCCTCTTTCAGATCTGCCGACGCCAAAACAATGTTAAAGTCCCCCTGCCCGACAAGCCGTCCCGGGATAACAGGATCTGGCCCAACAATTAATGGTATAACCGGTTGCTCATTCAAGGAATAGGTCAGCAAGGCCACACCGTCAGGATCAGTCGCGTTGCCAAGAATATTAATCCACTCTTGCGGTAAACCCTGCTCACCAAAGGACTGCGTATCACCGTACCAAATATCCAGAATTGGATTTGGCGTAGTGACGATCACTCTGCTTTTTGAAACACCGCTGTTGTTCAGTGAATCCTTTGACTCAAGCTGGATAAAATGGGCTGTATCCGGTTGGAGGCCTGTTAGAAGAAAACGGTGATTGTTGCGCAAATCTGAATGCTTAACGCTACCGATTTCATAGTTGCTGGTGACTCCATAACGAAGCTTGCTAGTAGCTGGCTCATCGGTTGACCAACTCACATGTATTTCTTCTTCACCTGCTCTCAACTGTACATTGTGAATATACGGAGGTGTTAAGTCTGAGGCCACTAACGGCTCATCCTCAGCAAAAGTAAGTGTGGTAGCATTAAAAATGTGATCAATAATACCGGTAAAATCTGGAGGAATTAGACCAGAATTGCCAACCAGTATACCCGCGTTAGACACGATTAGTGCATGTAAAAAGCGAGCGGCTAATATCCAATTCAATCCATCATAGGAATAATATTGGCTCCAAAGATCTGCTTCTCTTTTTACGCGCATATACAAAGGAGCGCCGTCACCGATAGCAACATCAAGTTTTTCCGTGCGCTCCAGATCCGTAAAGGTAGCAGCATAAATGCGCAGGCCTAGTCCGTGACTTTTAAAATCAAATACCACAAAGTTGTCAGCGTCCTGCTTAATAACGATACCTTGCCACTGTGTATCCCGCGTTGGACGCGAGGAATATTTAATCTCTATTTCTAAGTCCTTATTATCAATAAATTGAACAATATGAGGCGCTGCAATTCCCTTCACCGAAAGAGTGTGACTGCTACCGCCAGCGACCGAGATGGATAGCTGAGATTCCCCAATTTTTATCACAGAATCTTTTTCAGGGTCAGTAATTATCCAGGAATTGATATCCAGATTTGAAGCGTTGAAGTCATCAGAGTTGAGTGGTGGAGCCTGCGCCGACATCGAAAAGAATATTAGCGAGAAGGTAAGAACCCTTGCACCTTGAATAAGGCAATTCATTTGACGCATTGCACTCCTCCTTACTCCACGAGATATTCGAAAATACCGACTACTGCTAAAGTGCTCGCATAGCAATACGCTCATGTCTTATTAAGGTCAACACCGTCATTACAGATCGTCTAGTACATTTCATAATTAAAAAAGCGGCGGAAATTTAAAATTACTCAGCCAGCTATTCACAATCGGTACAAGACAGAAGACAGCCTAATTGCAAAATTGACATCGGCGTGCCTGCCATTACCTGCAATATTCACTCCCTGTGTAATAGGCTGTTTTTTATCAAAAAAAAGTGATAAGGAGTCAGGAATGCATGATTTCATATTGTTATGCCTGCTCGGGGAATGTTCAAACAAGCAGGCGTAGAAATGAAGGGTTTGGAAAAATCTGTTAAACGTTATAAAAAAAACCAGTAAGAAATGTTATTTGAGCTATCTGAAGTAATCCCTTATGAAAATAAGATACCGGGAAAGAAAAGAATGCACTGCTACGATCGGTAGTTGATTATTTGAAGAGAAACAGCCTTCTATAGCAAGCAAGCTCTACGCAGAGCAGCAGACCCATGAGTCCATGGTGTACCCTTCCGAGTCAGTTGCGCCATTTCCTCTATCTCATTGAATAGAAGAAGCTGCACTGACTCGTTGAATCTGCCGCCCTTGTCGGACATGAAAGAGCCCGCTACTATTTACTATTGATGATCATTTCGGTTTTTGCATCGCAGCGAACCAGTTCAGCGATATCAGTTCGTCTTCTTCCGCTTTGATATACGATTCAGCATTGGCGTGCAGGCGACGCATCAGCTTGTAGAACCTTCGGGGAAGCACGTGGACTGTCGCTAAAAAGGAGGTTAATGCCTCGTATTTGTCATACAGCGCGACCTCCTTCTTGATGCACTCCACAGCAGGCTGGCCATGGGATTCCAGCAAGTCAAATCCCGCTTTTTTGAACGTATCTTCCCAATACTTATAGTGCCATAAACCGCCAAATACGGTGAGTTCGCGAGTATGCTGAATCAACAACTTTTGAGCGTGGTTCTCTTTATCGTACTTATCAAGTGCTGCAACGTCATCAAAGCCAAATTTCCCGCCTGGCTTTAAGATGCGGAATACTTCCTTAAGTGTGAACTCGGGATCGCTGACATAGGTCATCGGTTGTATCGCGTAAACTGCGTCAAAGGTGTTGTCTTCATACGGGAGAGGCTCGTTGAAATCACCGACTATAAAGTTTTCTTTCTTTAACGCCGGGTTTAACCACGATTTTTCGATCTGCGATTTATCGATGTTCATGCCGTACATGGTGGCACCTGAAATTTCTCCTATGCTGGTAGCGATGGCACCACAGCCGCACCCTATCTCCAACACTTTGCATCCCCGCACTACACCAAGATGTTTTACCATTTTTTCTTCTAACAAAATCTGGTTTTCCATGACCGATTTATTTGGATCCAAAACGGGTGGCATATACATTTTTTCGACGGAGCCGATGGTACACAACAAATGCATGATGACGTAAAGCTGCTCAAGTTCCTCGCTGCTACCCTGTTTATAGCCTTGCATTGCAACACCGTTGTTGTAATCAGCTAAAGTATTTTCCGGTGATTCGACGAACAATTCGCCGTAGGTGTTCATATAGATATCGATTTGAGCCTCGCTTAGCTTCAACAAGCCAGCGGCAGCACCGAGTTTGGTGCGGAGGGACGTTGTCGTGTGTTTCATGCTTTCTTCCTCATTTTTTTTAGTATCGTATATGGCCAGCGAATCACCACAAGCTCTTTTCAATCCGTCCAGAGAGTATCAATTCACAAGCTTTCGTTAAATTAATTGATTTATAATCCGTAACCGTTATCATATTAACAGAATCGGTATATGTGTAAACCCCGCATTGCCGAAATTTAACAAAGAGGGTGTCGTAAATTGAGCAAGTCATTATGGTCTGGCAACAGACCTAAAAATGATACAGAGGCGAAACTGCGTTTATGTGAAGCTGCACTTGAGTGCATCAAGCGCAATGGCTTTGAAAAGGCCACAATGAGTGATATAGCCAAAGAGGCTGGTGTAGCTCGGCCAACACTGTATAAACATTTTAAAAGTAAAAACGAAATCTTTTTTGCTGCAATTGATACAGTGGCTTTCATCTTTGCCGAGTCGGTTGTTGATCATGGAAAAAAGTTTGCAACGGTTGAAGAGCGCATAATAGAAATTATTATTTTTACTGTGGCAGAACTCCCTCAACACAGATACCTCTCATTAGTATTAGATAATGAGTGTGCCTCGATATTAAGAGATAGGGCTTTTTCAGATGATGCAACCCTGGTGTTTCTGCAAATGGTTGCAGCACCAATTATTGAAATCCGCCCAGATCTTGAAGACCAAGGCATAGACATAGCAGAAATTATGGCTCGCTTCGCCATGTCGATGATTCAATTTCCTGGCAGGTACTCAACCGACCATGAAGGCTTACGCAGCTTGGTTAAAAAACGGATTTTGCCGGGATTAATATAACAAGCTGCCGTTATTTGGAACATTTCCCCCATTGGTCGGCATTTCAAAAAGGAGATAATCCTTCAGCGCATCCGTTGATACCTGGCCTACTCATTGAGTTACCGTGACCTTGAAGATATCATGAAGGAGCGCGGATTCGAAGTTGACCACAGCACAATTAATCGGAGGGTCATCGAATACACACCTCAACTTGAAAAAACCTTTCATAAAACGAAAAACAAAACAGGTGCTGGATTTCAAATATTTCAACGGGGCACAAAAAAATTTCTGCAGGTATAGCAACTTTACCGATATCATGCAGCACTGATGCCAGTACAATATCATTGATATATCCCTGTCTTTCAATTAGGTATTTTGAATAAGAAGAGTGACTCATCAACTCCGTTGCTATCAACCGCACATATTCTTGAATTCTATTTAAATGCTCACCAGTATCAAAGTCGTAATATTCCGACAGAACAGCTAAAGCTCTAATAGATGTTTTTTGGGTAAGTTTGATTTCATATGTTTTCTCATTAACAAGCTCCTCTAACTCACCATGGGCTTTCTTAAGGGCCTGGCGTCTAAATGCGTTAACAATGACCTCACCAAGCAACCTTAGCCGCTGAATATGCTCCTCTGTCCAAGTGATCTTTCTATGACTGCCGAAGCAAATGGCACCATAGTCTGGCCCTCCGGTGGCATAGGGAATAATCAGTCCGGTTTTTATCCCCATATTTTCAAGACTTTCCTTGTCCTGTGTTGCATCTACAGGCAGATCCTCCAGGCTGGAAAAATGAATATACTTTTCTCCACATCTTACTCTTTCAATCAGCCACGGATAATAGGTTTTCGCAGGAACCCGAGAGTGATGTTCAATACCTTTGGCTGTCCACGAGCGTGTAATCTCATGTTGTTTCGTTTCATTGACTAATTCAATAAAGTCAGTTCGATCAATTCCTATTATCTCTCCGATTTTTTGGAGCACTGCCTCAATACTTTCGTCAATATCTTCCTCAGGTGTTTTAATAAAGACCGCTGAAAGATTGGTTAACAGGAACCGGTTATATGGCGCTTGTGGTCAACGTTAGTAAGTTAGATTATTTTTGTACTTACGATGAAAAGAAATCCATTTTGGATGTTGTTGACAGATTGACATTGCCAAGGTCTGTTGATGCAGTGAAGGTAACCGTGTTGGTCAGAAGACTATGTTATTTTCTTGAGGAAATCTACGCAGAAAGAATTCAGCCGTGGCACACTTTGGCCTTAAATGATTTTTATAGCTTTGTTATCGAAGGCATCTTGGCATTATCAACAATGGATAAACCCTCTGTCAGGAGCAACAGTCGGCAACAATTAGTTACAAAAACACTGGATTACAGGCATATGTTTGGTGAATTGCCTAGCAATACCATTAGTGAAAGCAAATGATCGATTCGAGTATCGAACTGTAAACCGAAAACACTGACTCTTACAGGCAAGTAGTGTTACAGGTAAGTAGACCGCAGGCCGCATTTCTCACAAGGCGGCAGTGAAATCCTTGTGAGAAATACAAACCAGATGCTCATTTACATTAAGCACTAATCATTACGCGCAATGATTTCCAACGGATTATGCGCCGGATTGGTTCCCCGTTTGGCGATATTTGCCCCCACATGCCGGGCCATTTCACGATAGATCATGGCTATTGTGCCCTCTGGTTCGGCAGATACTGTCGGATTACCACCATCAACCTGTTGGCGGATGGTGACATCCAAGGGCAAGGATGCCAGAAGCGGTGCATTGTACTCCTTGGCAATCTGTTCACCACCGCCCTTGCCGAACATATGCTCAGCATGGCCACAATTGCTGCAAATATGCATCGCCATATTTTCCACGATGCCCAGTACGGGTATCCCGACCTTTTGAAACATTTCGATGCCTTTCTTGGCATCCAATAGGGCGATATCCTGTGGTGTGGTGACAATAACCGCACCGGTCACTGGTACTTTCTGGGCGAGGGTCAATTGAATATCACCGGTACCGGGTGGCATATCCACAATCAAATAATCAAGATTATTCCACAGTGTCTGGGTGATCAGCTGCTGCAGGGCACCACTGGCCATGGGGCCGCGCCACACCATGGGCGTATCTTCAGTCACCAGAAAGCCCATGGACATAGCCTGCAAACCATGAGCCTCCATCGGCAAAAAGTACTTACCTTCCCTTTGTTCGGGTTGTCGACCCTGTTCAATACCTAGCATAATCGGCTGACTGGGTCCGTAGATATCGGCATCCAGCAGTCCAACCCTTGCGCCTTCAGCCACCAGGGCCAATGCCAGATTAACAGCCGTTGTGGATTTACCCACTCCCCCCTTACCAGAAGCGACGGCGACGACATTCTTAACATTGCTCAGGTTTTTCATATCCTGCTGATTTTTACCGGCCGCCACATCCCAGACAATCTCCAGCTCAACAGACTCAACGCCAGGCACCGCACGCACCAGTGCAAGCAGTTCGTCATGGATTTTCTGCCGAATCCCCTCTGCCGGATAACCCAGACCAATTTTAAGGTTTACCCGCCCCCCTGCTACCTGTAAGTGCTTGATAGCCCGACGTCTCACCAGATCCTTCTCTGGGTAATAGGGATCGCTATAGGCGCTTATCGCCTCTTCAATCTGCTCTGTACTGACGGTCATTTATCTCTCCAATCTCTTAATACCACTGAACGCCCGACGGGCTGCGCATCGCTACAACAATAATATTCAATTATCACTGTGCTGCCACTATCGACTCTCAATCAGTCGACTGATGCAAAAGCGACGCAAAAGCGCTATAGTATCGCCCCTTTTCACCACTCCAATCAATCACCTATTTAGATTCTCTATGACAACAAATAACTCGCCTGCTCCTCGAAATATTCTGGTCACCAGCGCCCTGCCCTACGCCAACGGCTCACTGCACCTGGGTCATTTGCTGGAAGCCATTCAAACCGACATCTGGGTCAGGTTTCAGCAGCTACGAGGTAACGACTGCCTTTATGTGTGTGCCGATGATGCCCACGGCACAGCCATTATGCTCAAGGCCGAACAACACGGGATCACTTCCGAGCAGCTAATAGCCGATGTGCAAGCCGAACACGAAAAGGATTATGCGGATTTTCTGGTGGGATTTGATAATTTCCATTCCACACACTCCGAAGAAAATCGCCACTACTCGGAACTGATCTACCGACACCTGAAAGAAAAGGGGCAAATTGCAGAACGTGAAATTACTCAGCTTTATGATCCTGAAAAAAATCTGTTTCTGGCTGACCGCTACATCAAGGGCACTTGCCCAAAATGTAAATCGGAAGATCAGTACGGCGACAACTGTGAAGTGTGCGGCGCCACTTATTCACCGGCTGATCTTATCAATCCAACGTCCGCCATTTCTGGTGCCACACCGGTTGAAAAAGCATCGACCCATTACTTTTTTACTTTGCCTAACTTCACCGACATGTTAAAGACCTGGACCCGCGATGGAGGGCTTCAGGCACAGGTGGCTAACAAACTCAATGAATGGCTGGACGCGGGGCTACAGGAGTGGGACATCTCCCGCGATGCCCCCTATTTCGGTTTTGAGATTCCCGGCGCTCCCGGCAAATATTTTTATGTCTGGTTGGACGCACCGATTGGCTATATGGCTAGCTTCCAGAACTATTGCGACAAACAGGCACTGAATTTTGATGACTACTGGGGAGTTGAAGCGAAAACAGAGCTATACCATTTTATCGGCAAAGACATTATCAATTTTCACGGTCTCTTCTGGCCCGCCATGCTGGAAACGGCCGGTTTTAAAAAGCCAGATGGCGTTTATGTGCATGGTTTTCTAACCGTCAATGGTAAGAAAATGTCAAAATCCCGCGGTACTTTTATCACTGCCCGCAATTACTTGTCGTATTTGGGCGCTGAATACTTACGTTATTATTTCGCGGGTAAACTGACAGGCGGTATCGACGATATTGACCTGAACCTGGAGGATTTTGTTCAACGGGTGAATTCAGACTTGGTGGGCAAGGTCATTAATATTGCCAGCCGCAGCGCAAAATTTATTACCAAAGGCAATGCGGGCAAACTATCGGATCACATCGCTGATCAGGCGCTATGGCAAAAAGCCGTCGATGCCGGCCATCTCATTGCCGACTATTACGAGACGCGCGAATACAGCAAGGCCATGCGTGAAATCATGCTGCTGGCCGATGCCACAAACGAGTATTTTGATAGCCAGGAACCGTGGAAACTGGCAAAACAAGCGGATCAACAACAAACGGTCATTGATGTCTGTTCGCTTTGCATTAATTTGTTTAAGGCCATTATTACTTACTTACGGCCAGTATTACCTGAAACCGCTGACAAAGCGGCCGCTTTTCTGAATGCACCATTGAGCTGGGAAGGTGATATTACTCCTTTGCTAGGCCATCAGATTCAAACCTTTAAGCCGATGATGAAGCGCATCGAAATGAGCCAGGTCACTGCCATGACTGAAGCGCAACAGGCAGAAATTGAAGCTGAGCAAGATAACTCGCCGGCTAAATCCACAGCACAAGAAAACTACGAACCTCTTGCGGACCAAATTGAATATCCTGATTTTGCCAAACTCGATTTACGCATAGCAAAAATTATCTCAGCGCAATCTGTCAAAGGGGCTGATAAACTTTTGCAACTCACTCTGGATATTGGTTTTGAAAAACGCCAAGTGTTCGCAGGGATAAAAAGCGCTTACTCCCCGGAGGAGCTTGAAGGCAAATACACCGTGATGGTGGCTAATCTGGCGCCGCGCAAGATGCGCTTTGGTGTTTCTGAAGGCATGGTGCTGGCCGCTGGTCCCGGCGGGAAAGATATCTGGTTGCTGGAACCTGATCAGGGAGCAAAACCGGGCATGAAGGTGCAGTAGGGCCACAAGCCTTATAGTAGGGCCGCAGGCTTTATTAATAGCGGTGTTGCGCTCCCCTCAATGTTTCGTCTCACTCTGGGAGAATAGACTGCTTGGCTTTTACATACCCCCACAAGCTTGGAAAAGAACTGAGGTGAGAGTTTGTGAGTGATAAATTTCGCGACCCCATTGTCGAGCAGATTAATAATCTGCTCCCACAAACCCAGTGCAGGAAGTGCGGCTACGAGGGGTGCAAACCGTATTCTGAAGCCATTGCCAAAGGCGAAGCCATCAACCGCTGCCCACCCGGCGGTGAAGCGACTATGCAGGCTATAGCAGAACTGCTGGACGTTGAACCCTTAGCTCTGACAGACAGCCGCCATATCAAACGATATGCCTACATACGTGAAAACGAATGCATTGGCTGCACCAAATGCGTTCAGGCCTGCCCGGTAGATGCCATCCTGGGCGCAGCGAAGTACATGCATACTGTCATTCGTGATGAATGTACGGGTTGTGATCTTTGTGTTGAACCCTGCCCTGTCGACTGTATTGAAATGCGCCCGGTTGAAACAACACTACAAACCAGGTACGCAGAGCAAGACAAGGCCCGGCGATCGAGACAACGATTTGAAGCAAAACAAGCGCGCATCGAGAGGCTGAAACAAGAGATGGAAGCAAAACGTAAAGAACGCCAGGCCGCGCTAAAAACCCAAAAATCAACCGATAAATCGAACTCGTCAGCACTTGATCCTGTACATACCGCGATTGCCAGAGCGAAAGCCAAAGTAGCAGCAAAATCGTCGCAAAAACGCTCCGCTCAAAAAACAACTGCCTTTCTGAAAAAGCGTCTGGCAGCCGCTAAATCGAAACTTGCCCTGGCAGAACAACATGCCACTATTGACAGTAAGAAAATAACAGCCCTGCAGCAATCGGTGGAAAATTTACAACAACAACTGCAGACCGCTGAAAACGAATTACACCAAAATAATCGCAGTCACTAATCGGGAAGCAAATACTCGCTTTGAATTCGCCCATACCACTATGAACAAGCAAAAACGTTTCGAGATATTTAGTCGTTGGCGAGATGCCAATCCACATCCAAAAACAGAATTGAATTACAACAACACGTTCGAATTGCTCTTAGCGGTAATATTGTCTGCACAAGCAACTGACGTGAGCGTCAATAAAGCGAGCACCGCCCTATTTGCCAAAGCTAACACGCCTAAAGCCTTTGTTAAGCTCGGCGTAAAGGGTTTAAAACCCTATATAAAATCAATCGGCCTGTATAACAGCAAAGCTGAAAACATTATTAAAACCTGTCAACTACTGATCGAGCGACATCAGGGGCAAGTGCCGCAAACTCGAAGTGAACTCGAAGCACTGCCCGGCGTTGGTAGAAAAACTGCCAACGTCGTGCTAAACACCGCCTACGGGGAATCCACCATGGCGGTAGACACTCATATTTTTCGCATAGCCAACCGCATTAATCTGGCCCCCGGCAAAACACCTCTGGAAGTAGAAAAAAAACTCTTAAAATTTACCCCTAAAGAATTTCTTGTTGATGCTCACCACTGGCTGATCCTGCATGGACGCTATGTTTGCATAGCGCGCAAACCGCGCTGTGGCGCTTGTCTTATAGAAGATTTGTGCGAGTATAAACAGAAAACTGAATACTAGGAGTACCATACGGGAAACACTGGAGAGCTTGACACCTTAGAAAACTCAGTTGAACCTAGAGCTTGCCCCACGAAGTGCTTTGGGTACTGCGAGGGCCTAAGGCGCATCAAGGAGAGCAGGACTCAGTGAAACGCTTCCGACCTAACAGATGAGCAGAGTAGCTCTTGGTGTGACGTAGAAGCAGCATTTTCGAGTTGCGATACGTCAGTCTGTCTCTATCTCTATCTCTATCTCTATTCTTGTACGCCCCGCTCAGTATTAAGAACGCATTCCTAATGCTGAGAACAACAACCCTGCACGCTCAATGGACAATACTCGTATTACACTTCTGTTTCTGTAACATTTTTATCATTTGTCCAAATAAACACTTTTTGTAGGCATTGGCGTGTTTTTTGCGTTTCATAAAACAAAGCCACAAAAATTATCACTATTCGCGAAAGAAATAATTAAAACACCGACCCGTTTGGAATTAGCAGTCATTGCCCAGGTGCGAGTGTTAACTACTTGAATAGTAACATTCAGTTTCTTGTGGGTTTAACGACGTGGAAAAAAATAACAGCGGATGCTTTGCGATTTATTTTCTTAAACAAATTACGGCATTAGCTCTGGCAACTCATACAAATACAAGATCATTTAGGTTCAACACGATGGAAAGCAGCAGTAGCGTTAGAGAGCTGTCACTCAGATTACTTAAGGGCCATATATTTATTTATTTTATCGGACTCTGTTTATTCTCAGCCCCCAGTTGGTCCTTAAAAGCACCGCATACGGGCTGGATCAGCTGCGAGAACTGCCATGGCGCCGAGGGGGACGCATCTAATCCAACCGTCGCGAGAACGGCAGAACAGCAAGAGACCCTGTGCAGGAGTTGCCACTACAAAGATGGACCCGC
>PIVM01000104.1 GCA_003353945.1 Gammaproteobacteria bacterium | reverse complement strand
CTAGTTTACGGCTCACATTCAGTTGATTAGATATGGCAGTGTCGGTATGGTTGTATTTGATGGCCTGTAAAGCGATGCTTTTTCTTTGAAGATTAGTCATTTGTTTAGCGGGAAAAGGTGTAATCGTAGAGTGTTCCAAAGCAAACGTATCCTTATGCGTGCGGATGAAATGCTGCGATTATATCAAAGATGGGCAGCTTATGAATTGGTTGGTTAGTGCGCAATATGTTTGGTTTAAGTGCAGAGGACTGATGTGAACGGTGTAACCCTCATTTGAACCCCGCCGAATTTTTGTTTTTGATGGTCACGAAGTTGGGTTAGGATCTTGGAAACAAAAAAGGCTCAACCTGATGGAAGAGCCTTATCGTTATCGTCACATAAAATAGTGAAACCGTTTCTCTACAGTTTCTAGTCCATTTTACCCAGCAAAGCACCTCCGGTAGGTACGCCAACACCAGATGTCACCAACACATGGTTAACATCTTTTTTCGGTTGATTGACCGACGTGCCACGAGTTAGGCGCACCGCTTCCACGATACCGTTCACACCGTGAATATAAGCTTCACTCAGCTGACCACCGTGGGTATTGGTTGGCAGGCGTCCATCGGGACGCAAAGCACCGGACAGTACAAATTCTCCGGCCTTGCCTTGCTCACAAAAGCCCCAGGACTCCAGCTGCCACAACACAATTGCGGTGAAGGCATCGTAGATAACCGCCGCGTCGATATCATCAGGCGTTAATCCACTTTGCTCGTAAGCCATCTTGGCGGCAATATCCATTTCGGGGATCGCAGCAATTTCCGGGCGATAGAAGGAGGTCATTTCTTCCTGATCTTTTCCTGAGCATTGAGCGACGCCTTTGATCAGCACACCGGGTTGTTTTAGGTCTTTGGCACGCTCAGGTGTTGTTAAAACAACGGCTGAACCACCATCACTTTCCTGGCAGCAATCGTAGAGTTTCAACGGGTCACATATTTTTTTAGCGTTATCATAATCTTCACGCGTAAATGGCCGCTTGTAGAAGAAAGCCGCCGGATTATTGACCGCATATTCACGTGTGGCATGTGCAATTTCAAACATGACATCTTCAGTACAATCCGTCAGATGCATATAGCGCTTGTGGTACATCGCCACCCAGGAGGTCGGTGTCAATAATCCATAGGGCGTATACCAACCGTAATGAATGGCACTGCCGGTAATCAGATCGCCCGATACACCTTCTGAATAACGATGCCCGGAACGACCATTCAGTGCGCGATAACACACAACTGTTTCGGCCATGCCCGTGGCAATCGCCATCGCTGCCTGATGCAGGCATCCCGTTGCTGCGCCACCACCATAGGGTACGCGCGAATAGAATGTAAGGTCATCACAACCCAGGGCTCGCGCCACATCAACTTCTTCGTTCATGTCCATGGTAAACGTTACCATGCCATCAACATCTTTTGGTTTCAGCCCAGCATCATCCAGCGCGGCCTTACAGGCTTCTGCCGCCAGAGAAAGATCTGAACGCCCCGAGTTCTTGGAAAACTCAGTGGAACCGACGCCGACAATGGCGGCCTTGTCTTTGATATCTGCTACCATTGTTTAGACCTCCCCTTGTTGATCAGATTTGGGTAATTCAATGCGCACCGAACCGCCCATATGCATACCCCAAACATTGTTCTCACCCATCACACCGACTTCGACTACGCCAGTATCATCATTCTTGGCGGTCACTTCACCGGTAACAGTCATCACAAATCCGGGCAGATTGGGTGCGCCGAGTTTGATATCAATACCTTTAACTGTTGATTCGGGACCGGCCCAATCCGTGACAAAACGGCCCATAAATCCGTTACTGGTCAAGATATTCATAAACACATCGGGTAAGCCACATTCTTGTGCTGCCTTTTTATCGTGATGCACGGGCGTAAAGTCGCGCGATGCGATCGCAGCACCAATAATTAAACTGGATGAAATGTCGATTTCCAGCGGAGGCAATTTATCGCCAACCGCTACATCCTGATATTGTAAAGTTTCTTTGTTCATAGTTTTTTCTCGCTATCTATTCTGTCCAGGGTCAGCAGGGTTTAGTCAGCCGGGTAGAACTGTGGCAACATGGTTTTTTCATCCACTTGCTCTACCTTCCCTTTCACCTTCATACCGATATAAACATCTTCTGGTTCGCAACCCACTATATTGGAGATAATGCGTGTGCCTTCACCAAGGCTGATTACGGCACAGACCAGTGGATACTGATAGCCGGGGAATTTCGGATAATGTAGCTCCGTAAAACTGAACACTTCACCATCCAGGGTTGATTCAATGGAATCCCATTCAATAGATTGACACTCACCACACATCGGACGCGGCGGATGTCGCAAAGTCTGGCAACTCTTGCAGCGCTGAATCAACACCTTGCCCTCGTCTACTGCATCCCACCACCACTTGTTATCGTGACCTCTGGGAGAGGCAATACGCGTTGGCGCTTCTGGCATACCATCGTCGCTGTCATCACCACCGGTCGCATCATTGCTGTCGTTAGGAGTAAATTTCAGCACCCTGAAAATAATCTTGCCAACGGCTTCGTCGTTTTGGTCGGTAAAATTGGTGACTGTCTCAATAAAATAGCCAATGCCGCGTTGCGTGGCTTTTTGCTCAGAAATTTTGTCAATGACTGTGTGTGCATGCACTTCGTCACCGGGTCGCAAATCGCGATAATACTCCGCCGAGGTATTGGTACCTAGCACACCGGCAAAACCATGCTCATCAAATACATTGTGTAATTCGCGCTGCACATCCTGCGACGGATTATGCGCCATGGGATAACCTTCCATACTCCATATCTGTAGCATGGACGGTGGCGCGATAATGCCACCTTTACTAGATTTGGCAGCATATTCCTCGTCGGTGTATGCGGGGTTTTCATCCCCCATGACTTCAGCCCAATGCCGAATCATTGCCTTGTTGACATCATCCTTGCCCTTTTGCGGGGCGTTGACTTCACGCCCGACATAGGCGTGTACTTTATCTTCAAACGCTTTTCTTTCTTCAGGAGTCATAGGTCATTTCCTACGGTTGTAAATTCATTTTTTCTGACTGGTGCCTGATTCGATCCATAAGCGAATCTAAGATCAAGCACCGCCTTCTGTGATGTTGAATAAGTTGGATTGTTACCGGTATTTATTATCTATGACGCGGCATACCCAAACCAAAGTTGGCAACGATTCCACGCTGAATCTCGTTAACACCACCACCATAGGTATTGATCTGACAGCGGCGGTATTCACGCTCCAGTTCACCCATAATGACGGCTGCCGTTTCGCCTGTTTGTACCAGGCTGTCGGGACCAACCACTTCCATTAACAGACGCACCACTTCGATCATACTTTCTGTGCTGTAGACTTTCAGTGCCGATGCCAACGCTGGGTGCAGGCGGTTATTATCCAGCTCAAAAGCCATACGCGCATTCATCATACGTTGCGCTTCCAGGCGTGCGTATACTTCCGCCAAGTTCTGCTGCACCCAGGAATCATCAATGGCACGACCGCCACTGCTCTGCGTCTCACGCGCCCATTCCAAAGTACGGCTGAAGATTTTCCAACCATGAATACCCCAGGCAGCCAAACCAACACGCTCGTGATTCAACTGCGCCATTATCAGGTTCCAGCCGTTATTCACCTCACCCACGATCATGGATTCATGAACACGCACATTTTCGTAATACGTCATATTAGTGCGCATGCCGCCCACAGTGTGAATGGGTGCAAAAGAAAAACCGGGATCTTTGGCATCAACAATAAACATGGTAATGCCCTTATGGCGTGCATCAGCATCAGTACGTGCTGCTAGCCAGACATAATCGGCGCCTTCTGCGCTACTGGTGAACACTTTGGTACCATTGATAATCCAATACTCACCGTCCTTAACCGCTGAGGTGCTCAGCGCTGCCAGATCGGTACCTGCATTGGGCTCGGTATAGGCAATCGTAAAATGAATCTCACCGGAGGCAATGCCCGGCAGAAATTTTTTCTTATGTTCTTCAGAGCCATTCGACATCAACGCAGGCCCTACCGTATTAAGCGTCACAAACGGAATGGGAGCACCTGCCAGCAATGCCTCTTCAAAAAACATGAGTTGCTCGACAGTCCCCTTACCTTTCCCGCCGTACTCTTCAGGCCAACCCAGTGCCAACCAGCCGTCCTGCCCCATTTGGCGGATCAGTTTCTTGTAAAGCGGACCACTTTCCTCCTGCCCGGCACGAATTTCTTTTTTCGCCTCAGGTGTCATTAATGTCGAAAAATACTCTCGCAGCTGTTTGCGTAGCGCTTTTTGCTCATCGGTGTAATCGAGATACATGGTCTCTCCAAGCTCTTGAGTCACAAATATTGCTGCCCCTGGACCTTTGTACTAAATTTGTGCCGTTCGCACCAAGGGCGGGGTCAAATCATACGGATTTATGCTAATGCATTGCACCCGTAACCGGGATACTATAATATTGAAATTAAATTCAATTTCAATATTTTTGTGAACTTCTGCAAAAATAGAATGTTTTCAATAGATTAAGCTATTGCAACGAATGAGCAATCCGACAAATAACAGCACCACTGTGGGCAATACCAGCAGTAAAGGCTCGCCCACTGTTGCACGCAGTGCAAAAGGTGAGCAGGCTCGGAACAAACTCAAGCAAGCCGCACTGACCGTATTAGCGCGGGTTGGCTACCATAAAATGCGCATCACCGATGTCACAAAGGAAGCAGGTGTCGCGGCCGGTTTGTTCTATCATTATTTTCCGGATCTCAAGTCGTTGACCATCGAGGTATTAACCGACTTTATCCTCGAATCCCAAAACATTGAGGAAATTGAGAAAGACGTGCCAAAAGGTGACTGGTTCGAACGCATGCTGGCCCATAATCGGCTGGTGGTTAGAACCTATGCAAAGCACCCTGGTATTATGCGCTGCCTGTTGCAATTGGCCGATGAAGACAGTACGTTTTCTGAAACCCTGCGTAACAATTTTATCCAACAGCTTAACTGGCTGGTCAGGTTGATGCCAAAGCTGTTTCCGCAGGCAGCGTTCTCTGAACACCAGGCGCGCATAGTTATCTACGCGCTTGCGGGTAATGCAGAGGCTATATTGCGCGATTACTATATCAACCGGGACCCACGCTTGCTTGAGCATCCCCTGAGCGTTGATGAGATGGCAGAATTATTGAGCGTTACTTTTTATCGTGGCTTGTTTTTGGAAAATCCTCCAGCAGAAAAACTAAGCTACACAAGCAATTTGCAGTACATGAAAAAACAATCCAGTTAGCAATTGAGGAACTTATTGATGGATTTCTCCTTTACCGAAGATCAAACAGCCATAGCAGATTTAGCCGCCCAAATATTCACTGATCGTGCGACCGATGAATTCCTGCTCGAATATGACCGCACTGATCAGAGCTATGACGAAACCTTGTGGAATACCTTAGCAGAACAAGGCTTGTTGGCACTGGCAATTCCCGAATCCTGCGGTGGTTCCGGCCTCGGTTTTATGGAATTAAGCCTGGTGTTGCAGGAGCAAGGCCGCAGAGTTGCTCCTGTTCCTCTGCTCAGCAACCTGGTTATGGCCGGCCTGCCGATAGCCAAGTTTGGCACGGAAGAGCAACAGCAAGCCTATCTGGCACCGCTGGCAACGGGCAGCCATCAGTTATCAGCTGCCATTGCTGACACTGTCGTTTCAGAAGCCAGGAAGACGCCCGTATCTGCAGCTGGCAGCGACGGCAAGGTCATTCTGAACGGTGTTAAGGCCGCTGTACCTTTCGGCAGTTTCAGCGCGGCCATACTTGTGCCCGCCGATGACGATCAAGGTAACAGCAGCGTTTATATTGTCGACACATCACTTGACGGTGTTACTGTTGAATCTCAGCGCACACGACTGGGAGAGACGCTCGCCACCCTTACCCTCAAGGATGTTGCTGTCGAAGAGACTGCACGGTTGGGTGATGCAGGACAAGGTAAAGAAATTGTCGAATGGATTGAGCAATTTACTAATGCAGCCCTATGCGGCATGCAACTGGGTGTGACTGAAGAAGCACTGAAAAGAACCGCAGAATTTACCGGGGAACGCAAACAATTTGGCGCTCCTATCGGCAGCTTCCAGGCCGTTGCGATGCGTGCCGCCGATGCCTACACTGATGTTGAAACCATTCGTTCTACCTACTGGCAAGCTGCCTGGCGTTTAAGCGAAGGATTGGATGCCCGTACCGAGGTGCGCGCAGCCAAATACATCGCCTGTATCGCCGGTCACCGCGTGGTGCATACGGCTCAACATCTGCACGGTGGCATGGGATCGGATATTGAATTTCCTATCCACCGATTTTTCCTCTGGGCCAAGCAAATCGAACACATGCTGGGTTCCAGCGCCATGCAACTCAAACAACTGGGCGAGGCACTCGCCAATGATGACGAGCTAGGCTTAAGCTCTTTGGCTATCTAGTCAAGATAGCCCTCTCCTCCCCCTCTCAAGGGGGAGGTGTATTTCGCCAGTTATTTCTTTTCACATTGATTGCTCTTTACCTAAACTAACGAGCCAGTTTTCACCAACAAACACTGTGTCTTCGAGGATTTTCCTGTGCTTTCAAAAATGGACGATTACCCACTGCACCAGATCACCGACGTAATGCGCTATGTCGGGACCAGTGACAGAAATTTTTATGACCGCTACTATTTCAATCTGCACAATTGCAGCGAAGACATTTTTGTCGTCTTCGGTCTGGGGCAATATCCAACTCTGGGCGTACAGGATTGTTTTTTGTTGGTTCGCCACGGTGACAAGCATCACGTTATCCGCGCCTCCAAGCCATTAGGTGATCGTAGCGATATTTCCGTCGGTCCTATGCGTGTTGAAGTACTCGAAGGCCTGCAAAAATTAAAACTAACCGTCGAACCTAACGAGTATGGTATTGAACTCAATGCGACCTGGGACGGCCAACACGCACCTTTTCTTGAGCCGAGACACTATATCCGTAAACACGGACGCGTCTTGTTTGACACCATGCGTTTTGCCCAGCTTGGCCGCTGGACCGGCAGTCTAAAAGTCGGTGACAGCCAGTTCGATATCACTCCCGACAAGTGGATCGGCAGCCGTGACCGTTCCTGGGGAATTCGCCCTGTCGGTGAAGCAGAACCTCAGGGCATCCATACCGGCACTCCTTCCATGGAAGGCATGTGGAACTATTTCCCCGCAATGTTCGACGACTATGCCGTGCATTACATCATTAACGAAACGAATGGCGGCAAACGCAGTATCGAAGAAGCTGTCAAGGTATGGAATGATCCCAACAAAGAGCCTGAATGGTTAGGCCGACCAGAACACGACCACGTCTTTAACGAAGCCATGCCATTTAAGTGTGATATCAAAGAAGGCATCGTGCGCTTCCCAGATGCTCCAGGCGGTCCTATTGAATTACGCGGCACACCGTTGCTGCAAACCTACCTGACTGTCGGTACAGGCTATGGTTTGGAGCCTGACTGGCGTCACGGCATGTATCAGGGTGACGAACTCGTGGTACAGGGGCTAACGCTGAATTACTCAACAGATCAGGACAAAATGTGGGGCCTGGTTGAAACACCTGCCAAGTTTACTTTCGGTGATGATGTCGGTTATGGCATGATGGAGTTTGCATTTTTTACCAGTCTTGAAAAATATACGGGTTGATCGGCAGCTCAAAAAGCTATTGCAATAATAAAGGTCGTTTGAACGGCCTTTTTTATTGTCTTTTTTTCCGAAAGGACTTACATCACAAAATGTGTAATCACCAGCAGGTTATGACCGGATTGCTAACAATTTAAAAACATAAACACATTCCGAAATGTCGTTTTATGTATGGCGTTTTATGTCTACGTTTGTTTTTTTCATTTGAGACTCAGTTCTCAAAACCACTTCTGCTCGAAAATATTTTCAACAGACATCAAGGCACATTCTATATAGCACATACCCTAACGTGATAAAAACTCGAAAAAATTCCAAACAGCATTATTTAAACAGTGATTCTCGAATATAGCTTATCCCCGGCTTAAACGGATTTGCTATAAAACAACATTTTAACCTGCGCGTTATTCATGAATAGACTAGCTTTTATAAAGTGGAATCACATCTACGCTATAAATCCATTAACAGGGATGGTTGCACGGTATTTTTCATAATTATTAGGAGGTAGTTACCGTGAAAAAATTTGTCTCCGTTATTAGTATTACAATCGCTTTATCGGCTGGCCCACTCTACGCAGAAACTTTCCGGTTTCAGGATGGGCTAGATGCATATAATGCAAATGATTACAAAACAGCTTTACACATTTTTACTGAATTAGCTAAGCAAGGAGAGACCGGCGCTCAATATAATTTAGCCATTATGTACGATCAGGGTACCGGTGTAGCAAAAGATTCGGCCCAGGCAATAAAATGGTATACGGAATCAGCAGTGAATGGGCATGATGGAGCCCAATATAATCTCGGAAACCTTTACGAGTCAGGCGATTCAATCGCAAAAGATTATACCGTTGCATACCAATGGTATGAGATGGCAGCACAGTCTGGCAACAAGAGTGCCATGTTTAATTTAGCACTGATGTATGAAAAAGGATTTGGTGTAACTCAGGATATAAACATGGCTGTTGATCTTTTTCAAAATGCAGCTAATGCAGGTCTACCTGACGCACAATATAAATTGTCATTGATGCATATAAAAGGCAAGCACCTGGAGAAGAATTATCCGAAAGCGTTTGAGCTAAACAAACAAGCTGCTGAAACAGGTCTAGTGGGCGCTGAGTTTCTATTGGGATACATGTATTACAAAGGCATGGGCGTTATCAAAGATTATGCAGAAGCGAAAAACTGGCTGCAAAAAGCATTGCATCAAGGTCATCCAAAAGCGCAGCGCTATTTGCAGAAAATTGAAGCCAACAAATCACCTCGCTTGGCAGCTGCACGATAGTAGCTGAAACCAACCAAGCACCTAAAGTACTTAAAAAAAGCGGCGCTTATTGCCGCTTTTTCGTTTTTATAAGTGATTTGAGATATCCGTTTTTCGCCTCTACAGAGAGGTCTTATTTTGTCAAAATCCCTTGGGGAAATCGGATTATTGCCATCTTTCAAGCAAAGTCGTAAATATCTCCTTAAAGCCACGTTTACATCAAACTTTTCCTGCAATACGAGTCCAATTATGGAGAGCAAATAGTGTATCATTTGCGCCACTATTTATTGCTGGTTGAGGATTAAAGGATCACGTAATTATGACAAAATATATCACTCTAGATGGTAACGAAGCTGCGGCCCGTATTGCCCACTTACTAAACGATGTTATCGCTATCTACCCCATCACACCTTCCTCTCCCATGGGCGAGTTCGCCGATGAATGGAGTGCAGTTAATCAACCCAACCTCTGGGGCACTGTACCAGAAGTTATCGAGATGCAGAGTGAAGGTGGCGCTGCTGGCGCCGTCCACGGGGCATTACAATCCGGCGCTCTAGCCACGACTTTCACCTCGTCACAGGGATTGTTACTGATGATCCCGAACATGTACAAAATTGCTGGCGAATTGACACCGGCCGTTATCCATGTCGCGGCAAGGGCATTATCAGCCCAGGCACTCTCCATTTTTGGCGACCACAGTGATGTTATGTCAGTACGTGCAACCGGCTTTGCCCTTTTATGCGGCAATTCCGTACAGGAAGCACAGGATTTTGCCTGCATATCACAATTGGCCAGCCTGAAAGGCAGAATCCCCATCATCAATTTCTTTGACGGTTTCCGCACCTCCCATGAAGTCAGCAAAATCATTGAACTCGAAGCTGACACCATCCGAGGACTAGTTGATGAAGAGGCCGTCTTTGCCCAACGTCAACGCGCCATGAAACCAGAAAATCCCGTTGTAAGAGGCACCTCACAAAATCCCGATGTGTACTTCCAAGGGCGTGAAACGGTCAATCCCTTCTACCAGGCATTCCCCTCTATCGTACAGGAAGTGATGGACGAATTCGGCGCTGCTACAGGCCGTCATTACCGCTTGTTTGAGTATTACGGTGCCGAAGATGCTGAAAAAGTCATCGTTATCATGGGATCTGGTTGTGAAACCGTTCAGGAAACGGTCGATCACATGTTGGCGCACGGTGAAAGCGTCGGCATGCTGAAAGTCAGGCTTTTCCGTCCTCTTGATCCTGAAGCCCTGCTGGCCGCAATCCCGAAAACAGCCAAATCCATCGCGGTGCTGGACAGAAACAAAGAACCGGGTGCTGACGGCGAACCCATGTACAAGGACATTGTTACCGCCGTATTCCAGTCTCCTCAGCATTTCAACCAGTTACCTAGAATTGTTAGCGGACGCTATGGTTTGTCTTCAAAAGAATTCACACCGACCATGGTTCAATCCATCTACGAGGAACTCGGAAAAGAAACGCCCAAAAACCATTTCAGCGTCGGTATCATTGATGATCTGACCCATAGCAATCTGGACTGGGATGCAGCGTTCCGCACCGATGCGCTCAACAACTGCTTCCAGGCGCTGTTTTATGGCCTGGGCTCAGACGGCACGGTCAGCGCCAACAAGAACAGTATTAAAATCATTGGCGAAACCACTGATATGCACGCTCAGGGTTACTTCGTCTATGATTCCAAAAAATCGGGTGCAATGACCATTTCTCATTTGCGTTTTGGCCCTGATCCGATTCATAGCACCTATTTGATCGCTGACAACGACGCCGACTTTATTGCTTGTCATCAGGACCTCTTCCTGGAGCAATTCAGCATTCTGGACAATGCCAAGACCGACTCGACATTCCTTCTGAATACCTCAACGACTGTAGATAAAATATGGGATACATTCCCCACTAAGATGCAACAACAAATCATCGATAAAAATATCAAGGTCTATATTATCGATGCTTATGCTGTTGCCAAGTCTGCAAACATGGGTAATCGCATCAATACCATTATGCAAACCTGCTTCTTTGCTATTTCAGGGGTACTTCCGAAAGATCAAGCGATTAATGCAATCAAAGACTCGGTCGAAAAAACCTACGGCAAGAAGAGCCGCTCCATTGTCGAACTCAACATCAAAGCCATTGATGCCACTCTCGACCATTTGGTTGAATTGCCTCAACACAGCACTGTCACCACTGATTGGGAAGCGGGTTTCACAATTTCCGATGATGCGCCGGAATTTGTTAAAACGGTAACAAGCGAACTGCTCGCGGGCAAAGGCGATCTGATTCCGGTGAGCCTGTTGCCGAACGATGGCACCTACCCCACTGGTACCACACGTTTTGAAAAACGTAATCTAGCGGATGAAATTCCTGTCTGGGAAACCGACTTATGTACGCATTGCGGCAAATGTGTTCTGGTTTGTCCCCACGCAGCGATACGCTCAAAGGCGTTCCCTGCCTCCGCAGCAGAGAATGCGCCTGCTAGCTTTAAACATGTCCAAATCAAAGGCAAAGAGTTTATTGAAGGCACTCATATCGCCTATCAAACCGCACCAGAAGATTGTACGGGGTGCACACTGTGCGTTGATATTTGCCCGATTCGCGACAAATCTGACACTTCTCGCAAAGCACTGAATATGAAGCCTCAACCATCGATCAAAGAACAGGAACGTGAGAACTGGGATTTCTTCCTGACGCTGCCTGATTATGATCGCGGTGAAATCAAGCGCAACACCATCAAAGGCGCCATGTTGATGGAACCTCTGTTTGAGTTCTCTGGTGCCTGTATCGGTTGCGGAGAAACACCTTACGTGAAGCTTGCAAGCCAATTGTTTGGTGATCGAATGGTCGTAGCCAACGCAACGGGCTGCTCATCCATCTATGGCGGTAACCTACCAACAACGCCTTGGTCACAAACGGCCGAAGGTCGAGGACCTGCATGGAATAACTCACTGTTTGAAGATAACGCCGAGTTCGGATTAGGCATGCGTATTGCGATCGACAAACAACGTGAAAACGCGTCAGAATTGTTAGAGAAGCTAAAAGGCGTTGTACCCGCTGAACTTGTGGAAGCCACCCTCTCCTTCGCTGAAGCAAATGAAGCTGAAATTCACGAGCAACGAGAGCGTGTCAGCCAAATTACGCAGCTCTTGAATGGACGAACCGACTCAGAAAGCCAACAACTTGTTAACCTCGCTGACAGCCTCTGTCGCAGAAGCGTCTGGATAATGGGCGGTGACGGCTGGGCCTATGATATTGGTTTCGGCGGACTTGACCACGTATTGGCATCCGGCAAAGACGTCAACATTCTGGTCATGGATACTGAGGTCTACTCGAACACCGGTGGACAAACGTCTAAAGCAACACCATTAGGCGCTGTTGCCAAATTCAGCGCAGCGGGTAAACGAAGCGCTAAGAAAGATCTGCCCAGACTGGCAATGGATTACGAGAATGTGTATGTAGCCCATGTGGCTTACGGTGCTAAAGACACGCAAACCCTGAACACGTTCCTGGAGGCGGAAAGCTACCCCGGCCCGTCACTGATCATTGCCTACTCGCCCTGTATTGCGCACGGTTTTGATATGAAAAACAACCATCAGCAGCAGGTCATGGCTGTGGACTCAGGTCACTGGCCACTGTTCCGCTTTGATCCACGCAGAGCTGACTCTGGCAAAAACCCACTACGAATGGATTCTAAAGCACCTTCAGTGCCCTATCGGGAGTTTATGCAGTCGCAGACACGATTTAACATGTTGTCGCGTTCACACCCAGAAGACGCTGAGATGTTGGCTAAACAAGCCGAACAGCAAATCTCAGAACACTACCATCGCTACCAGCAACTGGCCGCTATGGAATGGAAAAACGCTGAACCTGAGGCCGAGAAAAAATAGGACGTTTTTCTTAGTCGAACGTAGTTTTGCATTCACTGGAAATTACGTAAGCGTGTAGTTACGAAGCCCGTCATAGACGGGTTTTTTTTGCGAGTCTGCTTTTGTTCGCTGGGCTAATGAGGCATTCCCAACAGCCCGTTTTCTAGGAGCCTGTCCGAGAGTAGGAGCCGTATCGAGGGGAGCCCATTTTGAGTCAGATTTTTCGATAAAAAGAGGCGAAGTGCCCCGTGCAACGTTTTGGGCATATTTAACGATTTTTATAGGAAAATCTGGCCGAAATGGGATTTCCGCAGTAGGTTTTCTATTCTCGGACAGGCTCCTAGGTTCAAGCGTATGTCCGTCGTCGCATCTATGGCATAGCGTAAAAAAGCAGCTGCCTTATCCAAGAACAGAAAAAAATGTTGCATTGAGCTATATATGGGAATATATTCCCACGCATACAAAGTTGAAAGCCGAAAGCTGTGTGTGGATTATGGATACAATCAGGCGCTCTATTTATAACTCGTTATTGAAACTCTTCCAGCCATTAGTGCAAATACTTCTAAAGCACGGCATTTCTTATGCGGAAGCATCTGAGCTTCTTAAGCGAGCGTATGTAGTGGTCGCTGAAACAGATTTTGCTCTTGAAAACAAAAAACAAACAACGGCCCGAATTTCTGTTTTGACCGGCATGCATAGAAAGGAAGTCACCAGGCTCAGGGAACTGGATTTCAACGATATCACGATGGAATCATTGAACCGTGCCGCCCGCGTTATCAGCGGCTGGTTGAGCGATTCAGAATTTCGAACGAGAGGTGGCACAGCGGCCATACTTCCACAACAGGGTAAAACAGCCAGCTTCAGTGCCTTAAGCAAACGATACAGCGGTGATATGCCCTCTCGTGCTGTGCTTGATGAATTACTGCGTTGTGGTGCAGTCAGTCTGGATACATCGGGCGCCGTTTGCCTGAAGCGAAAAGCCTATATACCCACGGATAGTGATGAACAGCTACTTCAGGTATTGGGAATTTGCACCCGTGATTTACTCAATACGATCGCCTACAACATCGCAGCTGAACAGGGAGATACTCGGCTGCAGTTGTCGGTCGCCTATAACAATCTTTCAGCACAAAGTGTTGCAGAATTCAAAGCGCTGAGTCGCAATGATTGTTTGGAATTGATTGAGAAGTACAACCAATGGCTGGCTAAACGAGATAGAGATAGCAACTCAAATAGTGATGATGACTCATCAGAACGCTGGCGTTCTGGTCTGGGAATATACGTTTTTGAAGAAATGCTTGAAAAAGGAGAAAGATAATGAGGATTCCAATGCGTGAACTAATACTCATGACTTACCTTCTGCTTATAACCGCTTGCAGTGGCGAACTGGTTGGCACAGGTGATGGTAGCGATAATGTTAGCGACGAGCAAAACGGATATCACGGGCAGGCCATTCTCGGTCCGGTCATTAACGCCACGATCCGTGTTGAAAAACTGTTTGGTGAAGAGGGTGTACTTTGTAGCACAGTAACCACAGAAAGTACTGATTTGGATGTGGCGGGCACTTTTACTATTCCAGAAGATTGTATTACCCAGCCTGAGATACTTTATGTTGTAAGTTTCTCCGATGGACAGGATATTGATGCTGATGATGACGGCGTCATTGACCCCATTTATACCACCGTCACGGGAACCTATCATGCGATACTCAGCGGTGATCAAATGCTGATTGAAGACTGGAAGGTATCCGCTGCAACCGAGGCCGCTTATCAAGCAGTGCAAATGGGAATCGATATGTTGCAGCTTGAAGTTGATGAGATAAAGAAAATATTGGATGAGCATGGAAGCGAGTTCTTAAAGGACGATCTCAGTGGAGACGGCACTATTGACTATACGGATACACTGATCTGGCACCCAGTCAGGCATAGGGAGGCAGTACTCGATTTTGACTTCGTTTTATCAATTGGCGTGGAATACATGAGCACTGAACACTCAACTGAAATGATAGATGAAGTAACGCTGGATGAGGTGCTGGTTGCTCATGTTAATACGGTTAACTCGGCTCAGCATGTTGCTGTACTCAATGAACATGCATTGATAGCAACCAACTTCGATGTTCATGTTGTCGATATAGTGCAAACTACGCCGATTATTACGAGTTCAATTGTTCTGCCACAACCCAATCGGCTGTCGCCAGTATACGGTGACAAAATTCTTTATATAAGGAGTTTTAACAATAAACAATTGTCCATCGCAGTTAGTCGTGAAAATTTGTATTTTATTGATCACAGCGATGGGACACCCGCTTTAGCTGCAAGCTTATCATTGGAGAATATTGATAATGTCATTGAAATCAACAATACCATTTATGCCTATGTGAGTAGTGGTGGTTCCATGTGGGATCTGTCATTAGGTACGCGTAGGGAATCTTCGCTGTATAAAATCAATATTGACGATATCAACCAACCGTATATCGAAGAAAAACGTCAGGATTTAAGTTTATTGACACTTGGCATCTACAATAATGAATTATGGGCATTTGAGATCGACCAGGAAATCTCATCATTTTCAGTCTGTATGATGTGTTATTCATTTCAAGCCGATGAATACTATTGGCTGACAATAATCGATCCCGACAGCTTAATGTCACAGCCGCAGCAACAGATCGGTGAAATCTATAGCGATGAACGAGAATATGTGGTTGCCGATGCCTCATTCAATCAGAATCATATTGATTTGATTGTTATACCTATGCCGGAAGAACAGCAATCAAGTTTGCCGACTCCGCGCATGTTTGAAATGGATTTGAGCAACAGTGATACGATTGAAAATCCGGTTGAGCTACCGCATTCAACTGCAAATGAAAAAACGGTCGCTGGTATTAGTCGAATTCATACTGAAACAGATCAACACTATATCACCATTACTGATACCTATCACGACACGGGTATTCATCAAGGTGTTCTGAAAGTGTGGAATAAAACGACGTTACAACCTGTTTTGGAGTACATCCTGCCAAGACAGAACGGTATTGCAATGTTATCGCCAGAACTTGTTGAATCGAATAACCGTTTATACCTCGCTGCGGGATACTTCGGACTGCTTGTTATTCAACTCCCAGAAAGCTGAATTTAGCTTAACTTGGTCGGCAGATCAGTCTGTTTTTTCTGGCTAGAAGCTTAGGGCCGTGGAAAAAATAAGTTTTCCAATCTAGCTTGTTTATTGCTCCCTCTTCTTCGTTGCTCCAATAGTTGCGTATGTCCAATATGCGCCTATTGAAGCGCCTCGAAGAGCAATCAATCTCCTACGCCATATTGGAAAATTTATTCTTT
>PIVM01000758.1 GCA_003353945.1 Gammaproteobacteria bacterium | reverse complement strand
TTTGCAGTTTCAAATCCAACAAACCCACTTAGGCAGTCTTCAGCAGATTCTGAAACGATGTAAAGCAGCAATGCAGGCATGACAGAGTCTTCGGGAATGAAGTCAACAGTGACTCGATTCCCTGCAAGTGATGTCACGGTTGCATCATCAGCAATGATTTGTCGAACTGCGGTGGCTACACTCATGGTTTGAGATACCTTTTCATGCGTGCTTTGATGATTGTAATCATTGCTTGCCGCTGAAGCGGAATGGTTGACTTAGCAGCCGGAGCAAGCCAAGGACGCTGCATGTGCTCTTTGCCTGTCCAGTCGCCCCACATGATGTGCTCTGCGGGTCTTCCACCTGGCCGGGGTTCGTGGATGTGACCAAAGTTGTATTGGTAATAATCAGTTCCAACGATTGCAGTGCTAGGTGCTTTTTTTCTGTACTTGAGAATTTTGCGTGTAACCGCTTTACTCATGTCATTTCCTGCGGGACCAGATCTGCTGGCAGCCATTTTCTTTGACCACTTGTCTCGCGTGCCTGTTTTGCGTGAGTTTCCAAGCTTGCCTGTGTAGGGAATGTTGCGTTTTCCAACAGATGCAATTTCTTTTGACGCTTCTTTTTCGACAATCTCTGCCGCTGCTTTGACCGCTGCGGTACATACCCTGCGGTGAAGCTCTTTGGGCAAATGATCAATCATTTGCCTAAGTTCTTTGTCGTTGGTCAAAATGTTTTGAACAACACCTTTTTTTCCACCACGCCCCGGTTTCTGTTTGATGATTCTTTCTGCTTCTTGAACAGCACGTTTTGCATAACTCATTAGTTGTTTTCACCTCTGAGTTCAACGCGGATCTCCATGCTGATTCCATCGGGATCAGATGTGTTTGTGATTCCGTACTTAACCCCATCGATGATGCATCGATCTTTTACAGTGATGCTC